>NZ_QVGS01000010.1:354-107237 GCF_003603005.1 Faecalibacterium sp. AF27-11BH | reverse complement strand
GGCGTAGTTGTGAACTACGCCCCCTGTGATGTCGCTATTTAGCAAATAAAAAATGACGAATGCTCTTTAACAGCTAAATGCTGTAAGAACATTCGTCATGGTGCGATGGAAGGGACTCGAACCCCCGGCCTACTGATTCGTAGTCAGTCACTCTATCCAGCTGAGCTACCAACGCATACGTTCCGCTCGGAACATGATGTATTTTATCACTCAGACTGGGTTTTGTCAACCGTTTTTTGCAAATATTTTTATCTTTTTCAAAAAGCAGCATTTTTTATGATTTTTCTTGTATCGTTTTTGTCGTTCTTGTGCTATAATAGCTTTACCATATGTTTTTAATCTGTGTCCGTGCAGGGGTACAGGAGCTTTGCGGGCAGCACCGCGTGGAGGCTGCGCCGCCGGGTTTTCTCTGCAGCGAGACACCACGGAGGGTAGATCCTATGAAACTGGTAAGCGTGGAAACTCCCGAAAAGAGTGTCTGCAAAATGACCTTCAGCGCCAGCCCCGAAGAGCTGGAAGCTGCATCCAACGCCGTTTACGAACGCACCCGCGCCTCCTATACGATCCGCGGCTTCAAGAAGGGCGAAGCGGACCGCGCACAGATCGAGGCTGACCGCGGCGAGCACACCTTCTGGTACGATGCCATCAACGACCTGATGGACAAGGACGTGCCCGCGCTGTATGATGCCGCCATGGCAGAGCACAGCTTTGTGGCTGTTGACAATCCTGTGTACGATCTTGTGAGCGTGAAAAAGGACGAGGGCTTTGTGGCCACTGCTACTGTTGCCCTGCAGCCTGAGCTGAACCTGACCAAGACCACCGGCTTTACCGCCGAGTGCGTCACCCCGGAAGTGACCGACAAGGAGATCGACAATGTGCTGGAGCGCCGCCGCGCTGCTGCCGCTGAGCTGGTGCCGCACAAGGGTCCGGCCGTAAAGGGCAACATCGTACATATCGATTACGAAGGTCTGCTGGAGGGCAAGCCCTTCCAGGGCGGCACCGCAAAGAACCAGGCCGTCCAGCTGGGCAGCGGCCGCATGATCCCCGGCTTTGAAGAGGGCATTCTGGGCCACAAGGCAGGCGAGGAATTCGAGATCTTCGTCACCTTCCCGAACCGCTACCACGCAAAGGATCTGGCCGGTAAACCCGTCGTGTTCAAGATCAAGCTGATCGACGTATGCGTGCGCCAGATCCCTGCTCTGAACAGCGACTTTGCCAAGAAGGTTGCCAATCTGGACACCATGGACGAGTTGCGTGCACAGGTCAAGCAGCAGCTGCACGACGGCAAGCATGCCGGTGCGCTGAACCGTGCCAAGGATCAGATCCTGACCCAGCTGGCCGATGCTTCTGAGGGCGAACTGCCCAGTGTGCTGGTGGAGACCACCTACCAGCAGCAGATGGAGCAGATCCAGCAGCAGCTGCAGATGCAGCGCCTGAGCCTGGATCGCTACCTGAGCCAGATCCACGAGACCCGCGAGAGCTTTACCGCCAAGGTGCGCTCTTCTGCCGAGAAGACCGCCCGTGTGCACATGGCTCTGCTGCAGATCGCGCAGCAGGAAAATCTGGTGCCCACCGAGGAAGATATCGATAAGGCTCTGGCCGCTCGTGCAGAGCGCGCCAAAAAGACGCTGGAAGAGATCAAGGAAAAATCCGATATTCCCGCCATGCGCCGCAACGAGGGCATCCGCAAGGCTGCCGACTGGGTGATCGAGCACTCCACCATTGAAGAAAAGTAAGTTCTGATACAGAGAAAGCCCGTGCAGTTTCCGGCTGCACGGGCTTTCTTTTTTTATTTGAAGGGCAGGGGATATCAGCTCAGAAGGTTGAAGCCCATAATGACCACGCCCAGCACCACCAGCACAATACCGGTGGCACGGTTCAGGGTCTTGGGGTCTGCCTTATTGGCAAACACAGCGGCAATGCGCGCCCACAGCAGGGTGAACACCACGCACAGTGCCCAGACGAACCAATTGGGCGCACCGCCGATCATAAAGTGGGAGACAGCACCGGTCAGGGCGGTGAAGGCCATAATGAACACGCTGGTGCCCACGGCGGTCTTCAGCTCGTAGCCCAGCACACTGGTGAGGATGAGCAGCATCATCATGCCGCCGCCTGCGCCGATGAAGCCGCAGATGAAACCGATGAGCACACCGCACACGATGGACTGGATGGCACGCTTTTTGGCGCTGACACCCTGCATAGCTTCCTTGGTCGTCATGACCGGGCGCACAATGAACTTGACGCCCAGCAGGAAGGTCATGAACACCGAGAAGCCGCCCATGGTGGCCGAGGGCACTCTGCTGGCCACCCAGCTGCCCACCACCGTGAACAGCAGCACACTTACCATCATGATCAGGCCGTTTTTGATATCCAGGTTCTTGTTTTTGTGGTAGGTATAGGCCGAAACGGCGCTGGCCAGCACATCCGAAGAAAGGGCGATGCCCACCGCCATATAGGGGTCCATGTGCAGGAAGGTGATGAGCATGGGGCTGATGACCGCCGCCGCGCTCATACCGGCAAAGCCGGTGCCAAGGCCGGCCCCCATGCCGGCAAAAAAGGTGACAAGAACCGTAAACAACACGTTCATTTTATGCGTTCTCCTTTATAATTTCGTCCAGATTTTTCCCGATCAGCTCCATGGTCCGGAAAAAGACCTCCTGATCGGCTGGCTCCACATGATCCAGCAGGCGCTTGAAAAAGGCATTCTGCACCACACGCCCCTTGCGGATGATCGGGTCTGCCTTGCCGGTGCAGAGAAGCTTCGTTTTGCGGCGGTCGCCGACCACAGCGTACCGTTCCAGATACCCTTCCTGCACCAGCTTATCCACATTCATGGAGACGAGGTTCGCCTTGATATGCCGCACCTCCACGATGTCCCGGGCCGTTTTATAGTCCGGGTTGTTGGCGAGGAACAGCAGGATGTCCAGCGCCGTCTGCGACAGGCCAAGCTCCTGACACAGCGGTTTGCAGACGGCATTGTACGCCTGCGCGGTCTTGATGGAAAATTCGATATTCGGGTTCACAGCAGGTCTTCCCTTTCATCTTTGAATGATTCATTTTTGAAGTATTATAGTGCAGAAGAGGAGAGATGTCAAGGGGGAACTCCCTCAGTCGCGGCTTACGCCGCGCCAGCTCCCTCAAGGAGGGAGAGAGCAAACCCTCTCAGGCGCTCCCGCGCCAGCTCCCCCGAAGGGGGAGCTTTTTGTCATCTTCCGGTTAGCACAAATAAAGCTCCCCCTTCGGGGGAGCTGGCGAACGCAGTGAGCCTGAGAGGGTTCTTCCCGCCGCGCGGCTGTTTCCGCAGGAAATCAGCGCGGCAGATGCTGTTTTCCTCCACGACCCCACCCGTGAAAACGCAATGCCGGGCGGTCCGCAGACCGCCCGGCATTGCTCTATTATAAATAATTCTTCCGCTGAATATGCGCAGAGTAGCGCGGAGCGCATTCCAATCGTTTTTCTCAGAACAGCGCCACAGCCGCCAGACGCACCAGTAAAGCACACAGCCATGCCACGGTGCACTGGTTCACCACCATGATGACCGCCCACTTGTTGCCCAGCTCCCGCTTGACCGAGGCCACTGCCGCGATGCAGGGGGTGTACAGCAGGCAGAACACCAGCAGGGGAGCCGCCTGCGCCGGGGTAAGGGCCGCCGACAGGGCAGCTTCGGAGCCAAAGAGGATGAGCAGCGAGGACACCACGCTCTCCTTTGCCATGAAGCCGGTGATGAGGGCGGTGGAGATGCGCCAGTCCGCAAAGCCCAAAGGCCCGAACAGCGGGGCGATGTCGCCCGCAATGCGGGCAAGGATGCTGGCCTGCGGGTCGGCGGTCAACCGCAGCTGCAGGTCAAAGTTCTGCAAAAACCAGATGACGATGGTGGCCGCAAAGATCACCGTGAAGGCCTTCTGCAAAAAGTCCCGGGCCTTTTCCCACAGCAGCTGTGCCACGTTTTTCAGGCCGGGCAGGCGGTAGTTGGGCAGCTCCATGACAAAGGGCACCGCCTCGCCCTTGAACACCGTGCTCTTGAGCAGCAGTGCCGCCAGCACGCCCACCGCGATGCCGGTAAAGTACAGCAGCACCATCACAAGGCCCGCATACTGCGGGAAGAACGCCGCCGCAAACAGGCTGTAGATGGGCAGCTTTGCCGAGCAGCTCATGAACGGGGTGAGCAGGATGGTCATTTTGCGGTCGCGTTCCGAGGGCAGGGTGCGGCTTGCCATGACACCGGGCACGGTGCAGCCAAAGCCGATGAGCATGGGCACGATGCTGCGGCCCGAAAGGCCGATGCGGCGCAGCAGCTTATCCATCACAAAAGCCACGCGGGCCATGTAACCGGTATCCTCCAGCATGGAGAGGAAGAAGAACAGCACCACGATGATGGGCAGAAAGCTCAGCACGCTGCCCACGCCGGTAAAGATGCCGTCGATGAGCAGAGAGTGCACCGCCGCGTTGACATTCCAGTTTGTAAGCGCCGTGTCCACGATGCCGGTCAACGCGTCGATGCCCGTTTCCATCAGGTTCTGGAAGAACAGGCCGATGACGTTGAAGGTGAGGAAGAACACCAGACCCATGATGGCGATAAAGGCCGGGATGGCGGTGTACTTGCCGGTGAGGAATTTGTCGATGCGGTTGGAGCGCAGCTGCTCTTTGCTTTCGTGGGGCTTGACCACCGTCTTGGCTACCAGCTCCTGAATGAAGGAGAACCGCATATCCGCAATGGCGGCGGCGCGGTCCAGCCCGCGCTCCTGCTCCATCTGCACGATGATATGCTCGATCATCTCTTTTTCGTTCTGATCCAGCTTCAGGGCTTCCTCGATGCGCTGGTCGCCCTCCACCAGCTTGGTGGCGGCAAACCGCACCGGAATGCCCGCCGCCTTAGCGTGGTCCTCGATCAGGTGGATGATGCCGTGGATGCAGCGGTGCACCGCGCCGCCGTGGTCGTCCTCACTGCAGAAATCCATGCGGCCGGGCCGCTCCTGATACTTTGCCACATGAAGGGCGTGGTCTACCAGCTCATCCACGCCCTCATTCTTGGCTGCGGAGATGGGAATGACCGGGATGCCCAGCATGGCCTCCATCTTGTTGATGCGCACCGTGCCGCCGTTGCCGCGCACCTCGTCCATCATGTTCAGCGCCAGCACCATGGGGGTGTCCAGCTCCATGAGCTGCATGGTCAGGTAGAGGTTGCGCTCGATGTTGGTGGCATCCACGATATTGATGATGCCGGTGGGCTTTTCGCCGATGATGAACTGCCGGGTGACGATCTCCTCGCTGGAATAGGGGGACATGGAGTAGATGCCCGGCAGGTCGGTGACCTCGGTCTCCGGGTGGCCCTTGATGGCACCGCTCTTGCGGTCCACCGTCACGCCCGGGAAATTGCCCGCATGCTGGTTGGAACCGGTGAGCTGGTTGAACAGGGTGGTCTTACCGCAGTTCTGGTTGCCAGCCAGCGCAAAGGTGAGGGTCCTGTCCTCGGGCAGGGGATTCTCCCCCTTTTTAATGTGGTATTTTCCGCCCTCGCCAAGGCCGGGGTGATCCACCATTTTATCATCTGCCGGAGCCGCCGATATTGCCGGGGCCTTTTCGGTGGGGGTGATGCCGATCTGCGCGGCATCGTCCAGCCGGAGGGTCAGCTCATAGCCATGGATGCGCAGCTCCATGGGGTCGCCCATGGGTGCCAGCTTGACCAGCGTGACCTCCACCCCCGGGATCAGGCCCATATCCAGAAAATGCTGGCGCAGTGCGCCGCTGCCGCCGACGGTATCCACAACAGCGCTTTTTCCGATCTGCAATTCTTTTAATGTCATAAGATCGACCTTCTCATTTTATCCACTGTCAACGTGTGTTAGTTTGTGTTAACAATAGTAATATAGGCTAACTTTGCGCGGTTGTCAATAGATAATATGGGGGAGATGCCTGCAAATCGAACCCTCTCAGACTCACTTTGTTCGCCAGCTCCCCCGAAGGGGGAGCTTTATTTGTGCTGACCGGAAGAAGCCAAGAAGCTCCCCCCTCGGGGGAGCTGGCATCGCGCAGCGATGACTGAGAGGGTTCGGCTTTTGGCATGGCGGCACAGTTTCCGGTTGAATTGCGAAGTGCACGGTTTCACCAGAGTCTCCCTCTCCGAGGACGACTTCCCCCGGCCGGGACAGATTTTCCCCGCGCCGGGGAGAAATGTCACCGCAGGTGACAAAGAGAGGAACAGATGTCACCGCAGATGACAAAAAGGGGAATCTGGCAAAACCGTCAGGTTTTGGCTGAGGGAGCTCACGCAAAAAAGCCGTGCACCCTCTTTTTCAGAGAATGCACGGCTTTGGAGGTTTATGCGTTTACTTCACAGTGTGGTAGCCATCGGGGTTGTTCTTCTGCCAGTTCCAGCTGTCGGCACACATTTCCTCGATGCCGTATTCCGCCACCCAGCCAAGCTCGTTCTTTGCCTTGGTGGGGTCTGCATAGCACTCGGCAATGTCGCCGGGGCGGCGCGGGTCGATCACATAGGGGATCTCCTTACCGCAGGCCTTGGAGAAAGCGTGGATCACATCCAGCACGCTGTAGCCCTTGCCAGTGCCCAGATTGCAGATGAACAGGCCGCAGTTCGTTTCCAGCTTCTTGATGGCGCACACATGGCCGCGGGCCAGATCCACCACGTGGATGTAGTCGCGCACGCCGGTGCCGTCCGGGGTGGGATAGTCGTTGCCAAAGACATGCACCTTTTCCAGCTTGCCCACGGCCACCTTGGCGATATAGGGCATGAGGTTATTGGGGATGCCGTTGGGGTCCTCGCCGATGAGGCCGGACTTGTGCGCACCAATGGGGTTGAAGTAGCGCAGCAGGGCCACGTTCAGGCTGGGGTCTGCCTTGCACACATCCTGCAGGATGCGCTCGGTGAACACCTTGGTCGTGCCGTAGGGGTTGGTGGTGGCACCGGTGGGGAAGTCCTCGGTGATGGGCACGCTGGCGGGGTCGCCATAGACGGTTGCGGAAGAGCTGAACACGAAGTTGTGGCAGTTGTGATGGCGCATCACGTCCAGAATGACCAGCGTGCAGTTGAGGTTGTTGTAATAGTATTCAATTGGCTTGGAAACACTCTCGCCCACGGCCTTGTAGGCTGCAAACTGGATCACAGCAGTAATGTCCGGGCACTCAGAGAAGATGTGCTCCACATCCTCGTGCTTGGTCATATCTGCCTTGTAAAAGCGGAAGTCCTTGCCGGTGATCTGCTTGATGCGGTCCAGCACCACCGGAGATGCATTATAATAGTTATCTGCCACAACAACGTCGTAGCCAGCGTTCAGCAGTTCGATGCAGGTGTGGCTGCCGATATAACCGGCGCCGCCGGAAACCAAAATTGCCATAGCCTAGTACCTCTCTCACTCATTTACATTACAGTTGATGCCGGCATTCCCCGGCCTTGCCTAAAGAATACCGCTTTTATGGCTCAGAATCAAGGGATGCGTCTTCTATTTAGATGAATTTTTGTTGCATCTTTGTTTTTGAGGTTTTGATTTAAAAACGTTTTTTGGCATTTTGTCATGGATAAAAGGCACGGTTTGTGCAAAACATAGAAATGGGGACGGGAGAACCCTCTCAGTCACGGCTTACGCCGCGCCAGATTCCCCCTTTTGTCGCTGCGCGACATCTGTTCCTCTCTTTGTCACCTGCGGTGACATTTCTCCCCGGCGCGGGGAGAATCTGTCCCGGCCGGGGGAAGTCGTCCTCGGAGAGGGAGCCTCTGGCGTGCCTGCAAGCTTTGCGTTTCAGCCGGAAACTGTACCGTCATGTCAAAGGCCCCATCTCAGAGGGGGCTGGCATCGAGCGCAGCGAGATGACTGGGGGAGTTCTCCTCCTGCCACGCAAAAAACGTCTGCCGGAGCAGACGTTTTTGTGTGGTGCATCATTTTTTACAATTTTCCGCACTGCTTGCCGGTGAAAAAGCGCAGGGTGGTGGTGGCGCGGAACACCTTGCCTGCCCGCAACACCGTGGTGGGGAACTCCGGGTGGGAAGGGCTGCAGGGGTAGTGCTGGGTCTCCAGCGCAAAGCCGCCGTACTTCTGCATGGGCACGCCGCCCTTGCCGGGGGTGGGGCAGTCCTGCAAAAAGTTTCCGGTGTACAACTGGATGCCCGGCTGGGTGGTGTACAGCTTCATGCTGATGCCGGTCTTTTCACTGGTGACCCATGCGCAGATGCTCTGGCTGGAGCCGCGGGCGCGGTCGATCACAAAGCAGTGGTCGTAGCCACCGCCCACCATGGTGGTCTGGGCAAAGCCGGTGTCGATATCCCGGCCAATGAGCTTTCCCTCGGTAAAATCCATGGGGGTGTTTGCCACCGGCAGAATGGCACCGGTGGGGCAGGTCTGATTGTTGCCTTCCAGATAGTTAGAGGCATAGATGCGCAGCTTCTGGCCCAGAATATCGCCCTCACCGTTCAGGTTGAAGTAGCTGTGGTTCGTGAGGTTCACGATGGTATCCGCATCCGAAGAGACGCGGTAATCCATGCGGAAGGTATTGTCCTCCGTAAGGGTATAGCGCACCGCCAGCTTCAGGTTGCCGGGGAAGCCGTCCTCGCCGTCCGGGCTTTCGGCCTCCATCAGCAGGGTGTCGCCAAAGGCCTTCACCCGGTACAGCTTACGGGAGAAGCAGCCGTGCAGGTGGTTGGGGCCATTGTTTGCTTCCAGCTGGTAGGTCTTGCCACCCACGCTGAACACCGCGTTCTCGATGCGGTTGGCATAGCGGCCCACGAACGCACCGCAGCAGGTGCTGCCGGAGGACGTGAAGTCATCCTCATAATCTGCCATGGTGTCGTGGCCCAGCACGACATCCACCGGGCCGTTCTTGGCCGGAACGATGATGTTTTTAATGATGCATCCGTAGTCCAGAACGCTCACCGTCAGGCCGCCGGGGTTGGAAAGGATGTACTCTGTAACATTTGCGCCCTGTTTGGTCACACCGAAGGGCTTGGAGCGGATCTGTGCCATTGGGCATTCGCCTCCTCAGATTTTACTCGGACATACAGTCAGGCAGACTTCCACTGTATTCTATCTTATTTATGATTATATCACAGTTTTATATCTTTGTGGGGAACGGATTTTAGAATTTGCATCCAATTTTTCCAGCTATTTTTTGTTGAAATTATTCAGTTGGCGGGGCATGTAACCGGAAAGAGGAGCTTCCCGCGCAGAGCGTTTTCGCGTGGATCAAGTTTCATGCCTTTTGTAAAAAGCATTACCGCCGGGTACGTTCTCTTTTGCGTGCCAAAAGAGAACCAGAAAAGCACCCGCTACTTTCGAGGCGCGGGAGGCACGAACTAGGGGCTGCTCGCCCCTAGTAACCCCAAAGCAGAAAGGCTCCATACAAAAAATCCAAGTCGCTCCGCTAGAGGATTTTTTGTGTTGCGCCGATTTTGAGTCGCTGCGCGACGGCGGTACGCCGACAGCAGCAGATGCCGCTTCCCGTTACGACCTTTCCCGTGAAAACGCAATGCCGGGCGGTCCGCAGACCGCCCGGCATTGCTCTATTATAAATAATTCTTCCGCTGATGATACGCAAAGCAAAGCGGCGCGCATTCTAAATCGTCATGCTGTCGTCAGGCTTCCGGCTGTGCCGTGCCCGCAGACTTCTGCGCCGCAATGAACTCGGCTGCATCGTCCGGGATGTCGTCCAGATCATCGTCGCTGCCAACATCCACGTTGAGCGGCGGCTTCTTGAACAGGATATCGTACAGCACCGGAACGATATACAGGGTCATCAAGGTGGCGTAGCTCAGGCCGCAGATGATGACGATGGCCATGCCGCTCATCAGCTGGCTTGCCATATCGCCGCTGAACACCAGCTGCAGCATGGCCAGCACGGTGGTCAGGGTGGTCATGAGGATGGGGCGCATACGGGTCTTGCCGGTAGCCACCAGCGCAGCGCGGCGCTCCATGCCGCCAATGCGCAGCTGGTTTGCATAGTCCACGAACACGATGCCGTTGTTGACAACAGTGCCCATCAGCACGATGAAGCCCATCAGGGAGATCATGGTGAGCTGCTGGCCGGTGATCAGCAGGCCCAGCAGGCCGCCGGTAAAGGCCAGCGGCACCGTGAACAGCACGATGAAGGGGGACAGCAGGCTCTGGAACTGTGCCACCATGACCAGATATACAAAGGGCAGGGCCAGAGCCATCCACTGCACCATTTCGTTCACCATGTAGTCGGTGCCCTCGGTCTCGCCGCCCAGCGTGGTGCTGCAGCCCTCCGGCATCTCACCGCTGGCCGCGTACTCATCCAGCTTCTTCTGCAGCACGCGGGACTGCACCATGGTGTTGTAGCCCTTCAGCGTATCTGCCGTAACGGTGACAAACTCGGTCTGGTTCTCGCTGGTAATGGCATCCGGTGCGGTGCCGGTGGTCCAGCTGGCGATATCGTTCAGGGTGCAGGTACCATTGGTCACTGTGCCATCTGCCGACATTTCGGTGGTCTCAAAGGTAAGCTCCATCATGTTTTCCTTGGTGACGGGGTCCAGATTGTCCGTGATCTGGACATCCATGGTGGTGCCGTTCACCGTGACGGGGGTCTGGGCGGTGGCGGTGGTGGTGAGCTTTGCCGCGATCTGCTGGTACACCTGCGCAACGGTCAGGCCGTAGGCGCGCACCTTGTCGCGGTCCACCTTCAGGATAATGGTGGCATCGCCGCTGCCAAGGCCGTTGTCCGCATTGGCAAAGCCCTCGGTATCGTTGACGATCTCCATTACCTTCTCGGAAACGGTGGTCAGCGTTTCCGGATCCTTGCCGTAGACCTTGACCGACAGGCCGGTGGCCAGCTGGCTGGTCAGATCATCGGTCATGCCGTACAGCTTGACCTCAGCGGTGCAATTCTCGATCTGGGACACTGCATCCTCCATGGCCTGCCGGGTCTTTTCCACCTCACGGGAGGAAAGGCTCTTGCTCATCATAACATTGATCTTGTATCTGCCGTAGGCATTGGCGGAGTTCAGGATATCGGTAATGGCGGTGGGCAGGCCCAGCTGGCTGATATCCAGACCGGCCATGCTGGTGTCGAGGGTGATGCCCACCTCTTCCACGTTTTCTACATTCAGGGCCGCCTCTGCCACCTGACCCGCAATGGCATAGGATTCCTCCTTGGTCAGGCCGTCGGCGGTGGACAGGGTGATCTGCGCCTCGTTGCTGGTGATGCTGGGCAGCAGCTCCACGCCCATGTTCAGCACCTGCCAGCCGCTGAACACCAGCAGCACCACCGCCGCGATCAGGGGCAGGGCACGGTGCTGCAGGCACCATTCCAGACTATGGGCATACTTTTCCTGCACCTTTTCAAACCAGGCAAGGCGCTTGGGTTCAGCTTTTTTCAGCACAGTAGAGGATGCCGCCGGGACCACCGTGAGCGCCACGATGAGGGAGGCCATCAGGCAGTAACCGATGCACAGGGACATGGGCATCATCAGGCTGCGCACAATGCTGGCCGAGAACACCACCGGCAGGAACACGCACACCGAGGTAAGGGTGGAGGCCACCACCGACATGCCCACCTGTTTTGTGCCCTGCACGGCAGCGCGGGCCGCAGGCACGCCGCGGCTGCGCAGACGGTAGACGTTCTCAATGACGACCACCGAGTTATCCACCAGCATACCAATGCCGAGGGAAAGGCCGGCCAGGGTCATCACGTTCAGGTCCAGCCCGGTAAAGTACATGAGCACCACCGCGAACAGAACGGACAGCGGGATGCTGATGCCGACCACGAGGGTGGGCTTGATATCCTTCAGGAAGATGGCCAGCACGATGATGGCCAGTGCAGCGCCCACCACCATGCTGGTGAGGATGCTCTGGATGACGATGGTGATGTAGTTGCCCTGATTGGACAGCACCACCATGTGCAGGCCGTCGTATTGTTTTTCCAGCTCTTTAAATGCGGTCAGGCAGTTGTCGGAGACCTCGCCTGCACTGGAGGTCGCATTCTTATAGATTTTGAGGATGGATGCCTTTTCGCCGTTCAGGCGGGTGTAGCTGTCGGCGGAGTTATCAATGACCTCCACATCCGCCACATCAGAAAGGCGCACGTCGCCGTAGCCCTCCACATGCAGCAGCAGGGCACCGCTGATATCCTTCACACTGTTGTACTCTTCGCCGACTTTCAGCAGCCAGGACTCGCCGTCCTTATCCTGCACGTAACCGGCCGGCATGGAGAAGTTCTGGGCATAGATGAGCTGCGCCAGCGTTTCAATGTCCAGCTGCTTTGTCACATCGGCCTGTGCCAGAGCGTTGGTCTTGGCCGTCTCGTACTCTGCCTTGGCAGCCTCCAGCTGCTTTTCGTACTCGTTCAGCATTTCACGCGCTTCGGTGAACTGCATATAGGCGTTGAGCTGCTGCTGGGAGAAGCTGCCCAGTGCGCCGGAGAACTCGGTCATCAGCTGGGGCACATTGTCCATGGCCTTGATGGTGCTTTCCAGCGTGTTATAGACCACATTCAGGCTTTCCTGCAGCTGCATCTCATTGGCAAGATCCTCTGCGGTGCTGCCTTCGGAGCCGGTCTCGGTGTTCACGCGCTCCTGCAGCTTCTGCAGGGCGGTAGTGAGCTTATCGGTAATGGTGCGCAGCTCAGCCACAATATCGATCAGAGAGTCGATATCCCGCATACCGGTCTCGTTGAACTTGTCCATGACCTTCTGCAGACCGTCGCGCACCTCGATCAGGGCCTGCTGGATCTCAGGCTCCTTGACCACAGCGATCAGGCTGTTCACACTTTCCAGAAGAGCCTGCGCCTGCGCACGCACCGTTTCCACTGCGGCGCCCACCTCGGTGCTCATCTGGCTCATGACCGAGTTGGACACCGTATTGCCAAAGTTTTTCAGCTGCTTTTCGTATTCCTTGCGTCCGGCGGTGATCTGTGCCTCGGCGCTTTCCAGCTGGGAACGGGCTGCAGCCAGCTGGGTATCGATCAGTTCCAGCAGCTTTGCGTTGATCCCGTCGATCTTATCCTGATTGAGCTGCACCTGCACCAGCTTTTCCACCAGACCGCTGGACGAAACGCTGGACACACCGCCCTTGCGCTGCACTTCCGGCACAAGGGTGTTCTGGATAAACTCAGAAAGCTCGTACTGGTCGGCACCTTCGCGGCTGACAGCCACCGTCATGAAAGCGTTCATGTTCAGGCTGTACTCAATGATGGAGGGGGTCAGGCAGGTGCTGGGCAGGTCGCTTTTGGCCTGATCCAGCTTGTTAGACACCTTGACCAGCGCGCTGTTCATATCCGTATCCTCGGTAAACTCCATCAGCAGCAGGCTGTAGTTTTCTGCCGATGTTGCGGTGATCTTGGACACGCCCGGCACTGTGAGCGAGTTCTGCAGCACATCCGAGACCTCGCTCTCCACGCGCTCCGGGCTTGCGCCGGGATACACGGTGACCACCATCAGATACGGTGTGTTCACGTTGGGCAGCAGGTTCGTATCCATCTTTGTGACCGCCACAAAGCCCAGGATCAGGATCATGACCACTGCAACCAGCACCGTAAACGGCTTTTTGACACTGAATTTTTCCATTTTCTCCTACCGTTTCTCTGCCTTGCCGCAAAGCAGGACAGCTGCTTTCCCTGCGGGAAAGGCTACACTTCAACATTTTTATTATACACGCAAGCCCCCGCCTTGCAAGAGCGGGGTGGGATTCTTTTGCGATTCTTTGGATACTTTCGCAAGATTTTAACATTTGCCGTTCCGTTTTTCCATTTTCCGGCTGCGGGTGCGACCAAATTCGGTCAGTCTTCCTTTATGGATACGCGGCAGCAGGGCAGATTGTTGCACCTTTTTAAAATTTTTCTGCCGAAGCGCCAGAGCCGCTTTTTGTTTTTTGCGTGGAAATGTGCATTTGAATATGTTATACTAGAGTACAGAATGGATCAGCAGGCTCTTTTTCGAGCCTTATCCTATAGATTCGACCGATAAAAATGAGGAACACTATGAAAAAAGTCATCTCCGTCCGTTTCAAAGAGAACGGCAAAAGCTATTATTTTGATCCCGCCGGGGCCGACATCAAAACCGGCGAATACGTGATCGTGGAGACCGCCCGCGGCATTGAGTGCGGCGAGGTGGTGCAGGGCGTGAGGGAGATCGCCGATGCGGCAGTGCCCAAGGCCCTCAAGCCCATTACCCGCATGGCCGACAGCGTGGATATCCGCCGGATGCGCCAGAACCGTGAGGACGAAAAGCGCGCCTACCGCACCTGTCAGGAGTGCATTGCCCGCCACGGCCTGGAAATGAAGCTTGTGGAGGCCGAGTATACCCTAGACCGCTCCAAGATCATGTTCTACTTTACCGCCGATGGCCGCGTGGACTTCCGCGAGCTGGTCAAGGATCTGGCCGGCATCTTCCACACCCGCATCGAGCTGCGCCAGATCGGCGTGCGGGACGAGAGCAAGATGATCGGCGGCCTGGGCATCTGCGGCCAGCCCTTCTGCTGCAGCCGCTTTTTAAAGGACTTCCAGCCCGTCTCCATCAAGATGGCCAAGGAGCAGGGCCTTTCGCTGAACCCCACCAAGATCAGCGGTGCCTGCGGCCGGCTGATGTGCTGCCTTGCCTACGAGGAAAGCGCCTACGAGTACCTGAACAGCATCATGCCCATGGTGGGCAGCACCGTGCGCACGCCGGACGGTCTTGGCACCGTGCTGGAGGTGAACCCGGTCTCCGGCTACCTGCGGGTGCGCTGCGGTACCGAGAGCCTTTCGCCCCGTTACTATAAGGTGGGTATGTGCGAATATATCAGCGGCGGCAAGCGTGCGCCCCGCCGCCCGGACCCGGACGACGATTACTCCGGCGTGCGCAACCCGGCCCCGGTGGTGGCTTCCTCCGACGATGGCGAAAAGCGCTGCGCGGGCGGCGGCTGCGCCCGGAAGCGCGCTGCCGAAAAGGAGTGAGGGACGCGCCGGAGGTTCTGAGGAGTTAGTCTGCTAAAACTAACTGCTCTTCGTGATTTTTGCCAAAAAACTCCTGCAAATTTGGCCATAAGTTAGCCTGTGCTTTTGTGCAACCCAACAAAAAACAGACTTTTGTGTTTTTCGGGTCACGGTTAGTCTTGCCTTTTCTCACCTGCTTTGTTAAAATGCAGGCAAGGATATGATTTCCGGAGAGACATGCACAGCCGTGCCATACATGACTCTTCATACAATACTTCGGGCACGGAGATAAAAAGGAGAGTTTATTATGGCACACAAGGTTTCTGACGCATGTGTTGGCTGCGGCGCTTGCGAGGGCGCTTGCCCGGTTGGCGCTATCACCGTTGATGGTGTTGCTTCTGTGAATGCAGACGCTTGCATCGACTGCGGCGCTTGCGAGGGTGCTTGCCCCACCGGTGCTATCACTGCTGAATAATTTTAGCAGCTGCACAAAAAACGCATCAAAAGCAGCAGGCCTGTCCAAAGCAGGTCTGCTGCTTTTTTGTTTTGCAGTAATTCGCACAAATTCCCCGAGCAATTCCACGCATTTTTTTGAGAGGGTACGGCACACTTATCTATGGAACATTCTACCGAAGTCTTGTATAATAGAACTATGGTTTATTGCTCGCCGGAGCATCGTTTTGGCTCCGACGCGCTGCTGCTGGCCCGTTTCTGTGAGCCAAAGCGCGCCCAGAAGGCCGCAGACCTGTGTTCCGGCTGCGGCATCGTGGCGCTGGAATGGCACGACCGCGGCCACCGCGGCCCCTGCATAGGGCTGGAGTTGCAGCCCGAGGGCAGCGCTCTGCTTTCCGCTACGGTGCAGGAGCAGGACATCGGGCACATTGAGCCTGTCTGTGCCGACCTGCGCGCTTTCCGGCAGGGCGAGGGCAGTTTTGACGTGTGTGCGTGCAATCCGCCCTATTTTACGGATGGGCCCCAAAGCCAAAACGCAGCCCACGCCCTTGCCCGGCACGAGAACACCTGCACACTGGACGATGTGTGCCAGTGTGCGTTCCGCCTTTTGAAGGACGGCGGGCGCTTTGCGCTGTGCCACCGGCCGGAACGACTGGCGGAGGTGCTGGCGGTGCTGCGGGCCAACCGGCTGGAGCCGAAGCGGCTGGCCTTTGTAAAGAACAAGGCGGACGGCGCGCCATGGCTCTTCCTTGTGGAAGCGCAGAAGAACCGCAAGACCGGCCTGCGGGTGGAGCCGGATGTGTTAATCAGCGCCGGTGCGGCGTTATATGGGAGGTAAACTATGGCAGGAACTCTTTATATCGTGGCAACGCCCATCGGCAATCTGGACGATATGCCGCCGCGCGTAGCGGCCACCTTTGGCGCGGCAGACTTTATTGCCGCCGAGGACACCCGTGTGACCATGAAGCTGCTGAACTTTCTGGGCCTGAAAAAGCCCATGGTCAGCTACTATGAGCACGCCCTGCAGAAGGGTGAGGGCATCCTGCGCCGCATTGAAGCAGGCGAGAGCTGTGCCCTGTGCAGTGATGCGGGCATGCCCTGCGTCTCCGACCCGGGCGAGGTGATCGTGCGGGACGCACTGGCCAGGGGCATCAAGGTAGTGCCAGTACCGGCGGCTTCCGCCTGCGTCACAGCGCTGGCCGTGTCCGGGCAGGACACCTCCCGCTGGGTGTTCGAGGGCTTTCTGCCCGTGAACCGCAAGCAGAAAAAAGAGCGGCTGGCTGCGCTTTTGCAGGAAAAGCGCACCACCATCTTTTACGAAGCGCCCCACAAGCTGCGCACCACGCTGGACGATCTGGCCAATGCCTTTGGCGCAGACCGCAGCATCACCCTGTGCCGGGAGCTGACCAAGCTGCACGAGGATATCTGGAAGACTACCCTCGGCGAGGCGGTGGAGCACTACAAGACCAACGAGCCGCGCGGCGAGTATGTGCTGGTGATGGCCGGTGCGCCGGAGACCGCCGACCCGGAGCAGGAGCTGACGCTGGAGCAGGCAGCGCATCGGGCGCTGGAGCTGACCGGGCAGGGCTTTGGCCCCACCGCCGCAGCCAAGGCGGCGGCACAGGGTACACCTTATTCTAAAAGCGAAGTGTACAAGCAGCTGCTGGTATTGCAACAGGGCCAGCAGGCTGGTGAATGACAGCATCTCAGGTAAATGGTAATAGAGGAGGACCCCTTTTGTGACAAAGCTTCTGGTTTTGAGCGACAGCCACGGCGGACGTGCCGCCATTGAGCGCGTGCTGATGAAAGAGAGCAAAAGCATCGATGCCCTGATCTTTCTGGGCGACGGCCTGCGGGATCTGGAGCTAGCCCTGACGCTGTGCCCCAAGCTGCGGGCCTACTCGGTGGCGGGCAACTGCGATTACGGCGCACTGGAACCCACCGACGGCCTTGCCGCCTTTGACGGCGTGGTGATCTTTTACACTCACGGTCATATGTACGGTGTGAAATACGATCTGGATACGCTGGCAGATGCCGCATCTGCCCGGGGTGCCGAGGTGGCGCTGTTCGGTCACACCCACATCCCCCATGCAGAGACCCGCAGCAAGGTGTTTTTGTTCAACCCCGGCTCCTGCGGCCGGTGTTACACCGGGCCGGACACCTACGGCATCCTGACGCTGGACGAAGGCAAAGTGACCGCCTATGAACATAAAGAGGTACCCAAACAATGAGCATCAATGAGGTGCGCTATCTGCCGGAATGCGGCAGCACCAACGCTTACGTGAAGGAACATTTTGAGGAGTTCGGCCCGGTGGGTGCGGTGTATACCGAGAACCAGACCGCAGGCCGCGGCCGTCTGGGCCGCAGCTGGGTGAACGCCGAGGGCAAGGCCCTGTATTATACGGCAGCCATCCGGGAACCGCTGGCCCAGCCTGCCACCCTGCCGCTGCTGGCAAGCCTTGCCGTACGCACCCAGCTCAAGCTGCGCTACGGCGTGGACTGCCAGATCAAGTGGCCCAACGACCTTCTGCTCAACGGCAAAAAGATCGTGGGCATCCTGTGCGAGGGCGTGAGCTACGGCTACCAGCAGCAGGGCCGGGGCATTTTGTGCGGCATCGGCATCAATCTGGCCCAGCCGCAGAGCTACTTTGATGCCGCCGGTCTGCCCAACGGCACCTCGCTGGCGCTGCAGGGCGCAAAGGTGGATCTTTCCACCGACCCCGCATGGCTGGCCGAGGGCCTGACCGACTTTGGCTTTGACCGCAACATGTATGTGTTTGCCCGCGATGGCTTTGCACCCTTCCGGGAGGAATACAAGGCCGCCTGCGTCAATCTGGGCCGCCGGGTCACCTTCGACCTGCCGGACGGCGGGCAGGGTGCAGGCGAAGCCGTCGATGTGGACGAAGAGGGCCGTCTGGTGGTGCGCACCGACAGCGGCGAAGTGCACGTTTTTACCGGCGAAGTATCGGTGCACGGCATCTACGGTGCCGTCTGAGTTTTATAAAGTTGTATGCTCCATGCGGACAGTTTTAAGTCTGCATGGAGTTTTTTGCACGCTTTTGCCCGAATTTCCCGCAAAATGCTTGAATAAACGAATTTTTTGTAAATTTCTTGTGTACATTTCCAGTTGCCAATTCAGTCATACTTTAGTATAATAGAGTACGTGCCAGCGTGTCCTTTTGGATGGGATGCGCGTGTTTAGGAAATCGGAAAACGGACAGCACAAGCGCCCTGCCCCAAAAAGCAAGGCGCTTGTGCTGTCGCAAGGAGTGCAAGCATGAAAGATCAAGAATCCTTCAAGCCGTATATTCCTGCGGAAAAGATCACCGCAGAAATGACGGCGACCTCTGTGATCATGGGCATCATCCTGTCTGTGGTCTTCGGCGCTGCAAATGCCTATCTGGGCCTGCGCGTCGGCATGACTGTTTCTGCCTCCATCCCGGCAGCAGTCATTTCTATGGGCGTGATCCGCGTCCTGCTCAAGAAGAACTCCATTCTGGAGAGCAACATGGTGCAGACCATCGGTTCCGCAGGCGAGAGCCTGGCCGCCGGTGCCATCTTCACCATGCCCGCACTGTTCCTGTGGGCAAAAGAGGGCCTGTGCGACAAGCCCAGCATCCTGGAGATCACCCTGATCGCCCTGTGCGGCGGCATTCTGGGCGTTCTGTTCATGGTGCCCCTGCGCAACGCCCTGATCGTCAAGGAACACGCCACCCTGCTGTACCCGGAAGGCACCGCCTGTGCAGACGTTCTGCTGGCCGGTGAAGAGGGCGGTGCAAACGCCTCCACCGTGTTCTCCGGCATGGGTCTGGCAGCCATCTTCAAGTTCATCGTCGATGGCCTGAAGATGATCCCCGCCGACATTGCCGTGGCCTTCAGCTCCTTCAAGGGTGCTCTGGGCATGGAAGTGTACCCCGCTCTGCTGGGCGTGGGCTACATCGTCGGCCCCAAGACCGCTTCCTACATGTTCACCGGTTCTCTGGTGGGCTGGATGGTCATTATCCCGCTGATCTGCCTGTTCGGCGCAAACATTTCCCTGTACCCGGCAGCAGCCGGCACCACCATTGCTGATCTGTATGCAGCAGGCGGTGCAGACGCCATCTGGTCCAACTACGTCAAGTATATCGGCGCAGGCGCCATTGCTACCGGCGGTATCATTTCGCTGATCAAGAGCCTGCCTCTGATCGCATCCACCTTCCGTGATGCCATGAAGAGCATGAAGGGCGGCAGTGCTTCCGGCACCTCCCGTACCGAGAAGGACCTGCCCATGCCCTTTATTCTGGGCGGCATCCTGCTCATCATCCTCATCATCTGGCTGGCTCCGGCCATCCCCGTCAGCCCGCTGGGTGCTCTGCTGATCGTCATCTTCGGCTTCTTCTTCTCCACCGTCTCTGCACGTATGGTCGGCATGATCGGCAGTTCCAACAACCCGGTCTCCGGCATGACCATTGCCACCCTGCTGATCGCTACCATGATCCTGAAGGCCACCGGCAACGTTGGCATCGAGGGCATGATCGGCTCCATGGCCATCGCCTCTGTCATCTGCATCTGCGCTGCCATTGCTGCGGATACCTCTCAGGACCTGAAGACCGGCTACCTGCTGGGTGCGACCCCGGTCAAGCAGCAGATCGGCGAGCTGATCGGCGTGATCGCCGCCGGTCTGGCCATCGGTGGTGTGCTGTACCTGCTGGACAGCGCATGGGGCTACGGCGGTGCCGAGGTCCCCGCACCGCAGGCTACCCTGATGAAGATGATCGTCGAGGGCATCATGGGCGGCAACCTGCCCTGGAACCTGGTGTTCACCGGTGTGTTCCTTGCCATTGCTCTGGAGGTCCTGCGCATCCCCGTGATACCGTTCGCCATCGGCCTGTACCTGCCCATCTACCTGAACACCTCCATCATGATCGGCGGTGTTGTGCGCTGGTTCATGGACAGCCGCAAGAATGTTGACGCGAAGCTCAAGGAAGAGCAGACCACCCGCGGCACCCTGTTCTGTGCCGGTATGATCGCAGGCGAGGGCCTTGTGGGCATCCTGCTGGCTGTGTTTGCCGTGTTCGGCATCAGCACTGCCCTGAGCATTGATCTGGGCAACATTGGCGGCGTGGTCCTGATGATCGTGATGATCGCATGCCTGCTGGCCTTCTCCATGAAGAAAAAGAAGAACTGATGAGTAAGAAAAAGCAGTCCATCAACTATCTGGACCTCATTCCGCAGCGGGCGGAAACCCTGCGCTGGCACACAGACGAAGCCACCGGCCTTATCACCCTTGAGGTGGAGAACACCGGTGTGTTCAATACGATCGCGCAAAAAGTGTTCCATAAACCGCGCACCACACAGGTGCATCTGGACGAGACCGGCAGCTATCTCTGGCCGCTGATCGACGGCCAGAAGACCGTTGCACAGCTTGCTGACTGCATGAAGCAGCAGTTCGGCGAAAAGGCCGAACCCCTGTACCCGCGCATCATCAAGTATTTCCAGATTGTGGAATCTTACCACTTTATCAAGTTCCTCAACCAATAAGCGCAAAAGAAGCGGCGCTCAGAGCCTGTTGCAAGGCACTGAGCGCCGCTTTTTTGCTGTTCTTTATTGTTTTTTGCAGTTTGCTGTGATATTCTGTAATTGCCGCATCTGCGGTACGAAGGCGCTGTGTCCCAAAACGCAGGCGGCTGTTCCTTACCGGCACCTAGGCGCGCCGGGCAAGGCGATTTTTTCTTTGGATCTTTCGCACCCCCGGTTTTGCCCAAGGGCAGGAAGGGGGGATGCACCATGACGTTTGAACAGGTCGTGCTTCTGCTCACGCTTCTTGGCGGGGCGATCTACGTTACGTTTGAAATTACATGGACTGTTTCTCACAGTGATGACAAAAAGAAAAAATGACCGCCTCTTGTTCCCCAACACGACCGGTCATTTTTCTTTTTGACTAGTATGGTAAGGAGCTAGCCGTTTGTGGGCCAGCGCCTTTGTATTTTCAGTATAGCTTATTTTCCAAAATTGTCAAGCCCATGCACTTTATCTGCGGCGCTTTCTCCTTTTAAGGTTCAGCGAGTTGCCGCCCGCGGCAAGAGTGACCGCCGTTAATGCAGCGAGGATGAACAGCAGTGCACACAGCAGAAGCACTGTGGCTTTGGTGTCGGTGCGGAAGTCGGAGACGTACTCCCGGTGGGTCACAAGGTCCACCGTGCCCACTTCATCGCCGTCCAGATACACGGTGGCTGTACCCACCACACTGCCGCTCTTGACGGTGGCCGCAATGCTCTCCGGCAGGTCGAAGGAGTAGGTGACGATATCATCCGCGTGGCCATAGCCGCTCACCGGTGCGGCAGCATACAGCGCCACTGCCGGTTCGGTGCGGCACTTGGTCAGCGCCACGGTGGTGATCTCGGTCTGGGTGTCCACCAGCGGACGGTCCGCAAAGCTGGCAAAGGCCCAGTCGAACAGATCATCGCACTCGGCAAAAAGGTGGTCCGGCGTATCGCAGCCAAGGATCACCAGCCCGTAGGTGTGGCCGTCCTTTTCCGCAAAGGCCACGATGCAGCGGCCTGCCAGCGTGGTAAAGCCGCCCTTGACCCACCGGACATACTCCCGGTAGTTGGCGCTCTCGCTGTTCATCAGGCTGTTGGAGCTGCTGATGGTGTGCTCAGCCTTGCGGAGGTTCGTGGCCGGCAGGACATAGCTGGCGGTGCCCGCCACCTGTGCAAAGGTCTGGTTTGCCGCACAGGCGGCGGCGATCTTTGCCAGATCCTGCGCGGTGGACACGTTGCCGTAGTCAAACAGGCCGTGGGCACAGGTAAAGTTCGTGCCGGTGCAGCCCAGCTCCTCAGCACGGGCGTTCATCTGCTTGACGAAATCCAGCACGCTGCCGCCCACATCGTAGGCAATGACGCTGGCGGCGTCGTTGGCGCTGACGATGAGCATGGCGTTCAGCAGGTCGATGCGGCGCACCGTCTCGCCGATGCGCAGGCCCATGGTGGTGCCGTTGGCGTTCTGGATATCCCGGAACTCCTGGGTCAGCGCGGTGGGCACGGTCACTTCACCGTTCAGATCCTTGCCGCTTTCCAGCAGCAGCAGGGCCGTCATGAGCTTGGTCAGGCTGGCAACATACTGCTGCTGGTCAGCATTCTGGTTCAGGATGGTCTTGCCGGTGTCGGCGTTGAACAGGTACACCGCCTCGGTCTCGCTGGCGGTCTGGATGGGCATGGGATATACCGCAAGGCCCGGCAGTGCAGCAGCAGCGGCCAGTGCCAGCGTGAGCACCAGCGCCGTCATGCGGCGGAAGATGGTGTTTTTGAACATGAGCGTGCCCCCTTGTATCTGCTTGCCGACGCACGGCAAAAATTTTTGTTTTGAAACAGCTCCTACTTGCCGGAAAGGCTCTGGCTTGCTATACTACTTTAAAGAATACCATAAACCAGCCAAAAGAGAAAGAGAGAAAGGCGGTTTTTAACAATGTTTCTGTCCTTTTGTGGAAAAGTTCCCCGCGACGAGGGGGCTGCGTTCGTTGCGCCCAACGCCACCGTGCAGGGCGATGTGATCCTGAAAGCCGGTTCCACGGTGTGGTACGGGGCCGTGCTGCGCGGCGACGACGGCACTTTGACCATTGGCGAAAACTCCAACGTGCAGGATAACGCCGTGCTGCACTGTGATGTGGGCGGTGCTGTAATGCTGGGCAAAAGCGTCACCGTGGGCCACGGTGCGCTGGTGCACGGGTGCACGGTAGGGGATGGCAGTCTGATCGGAATGCACGCCACCCTGCTCAACCACTGTGTCGTGGGCAAAAACTGCATCATCGGCGCGGGTGCGCTGGTGCCGGAGGGCATGGTAATCCCGGATAACTCGGTGGCTGTGGGCGTGCCCGCAAGGGTCATCAAGCAGGTAAGCGCGGCCCAGATCGAGGCCAACCTGCACAACGCCGCCCACTACGTAGAACACGGCAAGCTTCACGCCGCCGAGCTTGCCAAGGGCTGACCCTGTGCCGATTTTACAGTTTTTTGCCACATTTTTTCGTCTTTCCGCCAAAAAGCCGACATTTTAATTGACACCTACGGTCTTGTCTGCTATAGTGAAATTGGCAGTTTATGTCATTCTGGAATACCAGAATTTTTGTACACCGCGCTGTTTGGTTTTTATCATTGGGGGAATTTTGTAAAAAGTTCATTGCGGGATGTTTTTTCACAGAAATGTAATGACTTTTCACTTAAAATCGGGTATACTATACCTTGCGGGGAGGCGGGGCCGCAACCGTCTTTCCGCACATGATTCCTCCTCACACCAAAGCAATACCCCAAACAGAAACTCCCTCCGGTGTACCGCAAGCGCCGGAGGGAGTTTCTGTTTGCATCAGCTTTTGTATTTTATGATTTCCTGCAATCAAAGGAGAGATTTTTATGTCTGAACTGATCACCCGCCGTACTTTTTTAAAGGCCACTGGTGCCGCCGCACTGGTCGCTGCCGCCGGCAGTATGCTGGTTGGCTGCGGAGATGGAGCGTATGCTTCCACTCCCGAAAATCTGGTTGCTCCTCCCATCGATAATAGCGATTTCGCTAATTTTGGCTCTTTTACCGCAGATATCGGCCCTTTGAGCGGGCAGTGGACTTCCAGCTCCATCTATGAATCTGATACCCGCCACAACTATTTCTACACCGGCTTCAAACTGGATAATGAAAGCGGCAGCAGTGATGTCACCGTCAGCACCAGCAACTTTGCTTTCAGCCATACCGATGGCGGCACTGGTAAGGTATGTGGTCTTGGATACAAAGGTCTGAACAGCAGCAAAACCGCCTATGTATTCAACCAGTCTCTTGCTGTTCCTGCAGGCCGGTCCAAAACCGTTATTCTTTTCATCGACATCGGCCCCGTCACTACCTCTTCTTTCGATAAATTCTATAGAGGAACCATAACCATCACGCTGAGTAAACTTAATAATCAAACGGCCACCTTTACTTTTAACGGCCTGATCAGCGACCCTTCCTCTACCGTTTCCTGACAGTAAAACTCCCCTGAAATGCCGTAAAAAGCCTTTCGGGGGAGTTTTTGTTTACAGCGCGCGGAACTTTGCCGCAAACACGCTGAGCACGATTTTAGGGTTCACCTGCGCGCCAAGGCGCTGGATGGCGGCTTCGGCCAGACGCAGGGCACGCTGGGCGGCAATGCCCTGCACCGGTGCGTGGGGGCTTTGCCGCAGGCCCGCAGCGGCCACCGCGCGGAAGTCTGTCAGCAGGGCGGCGGCGCCGGCCTTGTCCTTTTCGTAGGCGGCCAGCAGGCAGGCTGCGGCATAGCTGTCACGGTCAGCAGTGGCCTTTGCCAGCTGCAGGGCCTTTTCCACCTGCGCGGTGCGGGCTTCGTCCTGTGCGGCGGCAAGCACCGTGCCAATGTGACCGTCGAACAATTCGCTGTACAGCGCGGCCGTCTTTTTGTCCACCCCCTGTGCGGCGCAGTAGCGGGCGCACTGCTCCGGCGAGACAGGAGCCACTGCAAAGCTGACGCAGCGGCTGCGGATGGTGGGCAGTACGCCTGCCAGCGAATCCGCCGTAAGCAGGAACAGCACCCCCTCCGGCGGCTCTTCCATCACCTTCAGCAGGGCATTGGCGGATTCCTCGTTCATCTTTTCCACATGGTAGAGCAGCACGGCACGGCCCTCGGCCGAAAGGCTGGTGTTGAAGATCTCGCTGCGCATAGCCTTGACCTGACTGACCAGATATTTGCCGCCTGCGCCCATACCGGCAACGCTGATCGCTTCACGCACGATGCCGGTCTCCACATGGCCGCTGTCGCGGTCGCCAGGCTTACCCACAGCACGGCAGCATTCGCCCCGCAGAAGGGCCTCAGCGGGCGCTCCGCCTGCAGGGTAAAGATAATCTGCCGCAATGCAGCGGGCTGCAAAACCGGCTCCAAGGCCCTCTTCACCCACCAGCAGCACGCTGTGGGTCAGGCGGCGGGCTGCCAGCATCAGCTGCACGCTGCTTTTCAGTTCTGCATTGCCCTCCATGCGGTCCAGCATCATGGTGTTTCTCCTTACCTTCTGTTTCTCCGCTTCCACTGCTCACGGCGTACCCACGCGCGGACGGAACGATAGGCCATCGGGCCAAAGAACAGCCAGACGTTCGCCATGCTGAGCAGCAGGCTCAGCTTTTGCGGCAGCGGCGCGCCCAGAAAGCTGAGCACCCACAGTGCTGCCGCAAAAAAGCCAAAGTATTTCACCCGGATGGGGATGACAAAGAACAGCAGCACCTGTACCTCCGGGTACAGCATGGCAAAGGCCAGCAGCAGCGAAAGGGACAGGCAGTAGGTGCTGCCGGTCACGCCGGTGAGCAGGCAGGCCAGCACAGTGCCCAGCATCCCGGAGAGCAGATACACCGTATAGCGGAAATCGCCCCACTCCCGTTCCAGCGCCATGCCGATGAACCATGTGAAATAGATGCCCAGCACCGCGCTGAGGATGCTGCCGCCGTAAGAGGGGATGAACGCAAAGGTGATGATGCGCCAGATCTGGCCGCGCAGCAGAAAATAGCGGCTGAGTGCCAGCCAGACACTGACGGTCTGGTTGACAAACAGCTCGATGGCCAGCACAAGGATCTGCCCGCCCACCAGAATGTTGGTCAGATTCGGGATGCCGAAGCGGCCGTATTTGCGCTCCAGCTGGTTGAGCCAATTGTTCATATAGGGTGCCTCCAACGCATTGTATTCCGATATCGGTGAGTTTTGCCGCATTTTTCTGCTGTTATTGTACCATGATTGGCCGGGGCATTCAAGGCAATGCCACAGTGTGGAAAACTGCCGCATCTTCCGCCCAAAAATACAGCTGTCAAGCGGATCTTGCGGCACAAAAGCACAACCGAAAAGTGTATGGAGTTTCCTGTCTGGAATGAACTTTTCACTTTTTCCACCGGGTTTTCCACCGTTTTTGTGAAGAAAAGGGCGAGTTTTCCATGAGGTTTTCCACTTTTTCCACCGGGTTTTCCACAACAAAAGGGCATCAGCCCTATACACACCGTAATTCAGGCCGCAGCTTTCTGGTAAGTTTTGGGCAAAAATGCGGGCATTCTGCCTTTTATAAAAAAGAAAGTCGAAGGATTTTCTTTGCATTCTACAAACCGTTCCTGAGCGGCGATTTATTTTTCTCCAATCTGGAATGAACCGGCCACAAGTTTTCAACACCGGGCCGCTGCCGTTTTTCCGTGTGGAAAAGGCGGGGAAATATGCAGTTTTCCACACTGTTTTTATCCCGGCTGAACCCTCTCAGTCGCCTGCGGCGACAGCTCCCCCGAAGGGGGAGCTTTTTTGCGATAACCGAAACGTATCGGATGAATGCTAAAAGCTTCCGGCAGTGCTATAAGCTCCCCCTTCGGGGGAGCTGTCTGCGACCAACGGGAGCAGGCTGAGAGGGTTAGGACGCTTCCGGCTCCGCCAGAGGCTCCCTCTTTGAGGGAGCTGGCAAAACCGTCAGGTTTTGACTGAGGGAGTTGGCATCGCGCAGCGACGACTGAGAGGGTTCGTCCTATAAAAATGCCGGGCAGTCCGCAGACTGTCCGGCATTGCTTTATTATTTACATCATATTGTGGAACACCAGCTGTGCGATCTGGAAATACAGGATCAGGCTGCAGGCATCCACGATGGTGGTGATGAAGGGGGTAGCCATGATGGCCGGGTCGGCACCCAGCTTCTTGGCTGCCAGCGGCAGCATACCGCCCACCAGCTTTGCCAGAATGACGCTGAAGAACAGCGACACGCTGACCACGATGGCATAGCCCATCACGTTGGCGTACTGGCCGGGGAAGAGGAAGGTGTACATCAGGTAGATGCGCAGGCCGTTCACGATGCCCAGCACCGCGCCCACGATGGCAGACACCCGCAGCTCCTTGCCCAGCACCCGCATAAAGTCGGCGGGCTCTACCTCGCCCAGAGCCAGACCACGCACCATCAGGGTGCTGATCTGGTTGCCGCAGTTGCCGGCGGTATCCATCAGCATGGGCATGAAGGAGACCAGCAGCGGCAGGCTGACAAAGGCCTCTTCATAGTGGGTGGTGACCATGCCGGTAAAGGTGGCGGACAGCATCAGGATCAGCAGCCATGGAATGCGCTGCTTTGCGTGGGTCCAGACGCTGGTGCCGAAGTAGGTGGTGGCATCGTCGTCCGGCAGAATAGCAGCCATCTTCTGCATATCCTCGGTGCTCTCGTCGGTCAGAACGTCGATTGCATCGTCGATGGTGATGATACCCACGAACATGCCCTCGTTGTCCAGAACAGGCATGGCGGTAAAGTCGTAGCGCTGCATCTCACGGGCTACGTACTCCTGATCGTCGGTCACTTTCACAGTGACCACGTTATCATCCATGATCTCGGTGATGGAAGTATGCGGCTCTGACAGCAGCAGACTTCGGGCAGAAACAACGCCCTTCAGGCGGTTGCGCTCCACCACGTAGCAGGTGTACACGGTCTCTGCGTTTTCGCCCTGCTTGCGGATGGCTTCAAAAGCCTGCGCCACGGTCATATCCTCGCGCAGACGGACATATTCGGGGGTCATCAGGCTGCCGGCAGAGCTTTCGGGGTAGTTCAGCAGCTTGTTCAGGCTCTCACGGGTCTGCTTGGAGGATTTTTCCAGCACCCGCTTCACCACGCCTGCAGGCATATCCTCCAGCAGGTCGGCGGCATCGTCCAGACTCATCTCTTCAATAGCGCCCACAAGCTCCACATCTGAGAAGGCGTTCACCAGATCGTCGCGGGCCTCGTCGGACATATAGGCAAAGGCCTCGGTGGCCACTTCCTTTTTGAGCAGGCGGAACACCACAAGGCGGTTGTTTTCGTCCAGCTCTTCCAGCAGCTCGGCAAGGTCGGCGGGCTGCTCTTCCTCGGTCACTTCGCGCAGCTTGACGTACTGCTTCTTGATGAGCAGCTTGAGCAGGCGGCTCTTGGTGAGCATCTCAGGGTTGGCCTTGACCTCTTCGTCGTTGGCTTCCTCTTTTTCGGCCTCGCGCATGTCCTGCTTGAGGTCTTCAGTAGCTTCCTCGTTCAGATCTTCAGCCAGCTTCTGGCGGACCTCGGCGGGGATATCAGCAGGCAGCTCCTGCACCGGCAGGGCCTGCTCCGCAGCATCAGCCGTCAGCTTTTTTTCTTCCATATCCATTGGGCGTACCTCCTCAGTTTTTACGGAACAGGAGCAGCTCCTGTATCCGGAGGACGCAGCAGATCGGGAAACAAAAAACGCGCCGCCTTGCCTGCCGGAATGCCGCAAACGCCGCATTCTGCGCACACAAAGCCGCGCCTTCCTCTGCTCTGTTTTGCGGAAAGATGCACCGTTGAAGCGGTGCTTTTCCGCAAGGCTCAGCGAAGGAGGCGAACGGTTGGGGAAAACGCAGTTGTTTTTGTTTTCTGATCCACCGCGCCGGTGGTTCTACTTCGACTATGATCCGGGTCCATTTTCCTGCGTTCACCTCCAAGTTTTCATATTCATTTTTATTATAGCGCCGCAAAAAAACGGGGTCAACCCTAAACCACCGATTTACCAGAATTTTGCAAAACAAAACACCCTCTTCCGTGTTGCGGCACACGAAAAAGGGTGTTTTGCTTGGATATTGCCTTGGTGTGAGGAGGAATCATGTTACTTGGGTAAGCGGTTGCGGCCCCGCTTCCCATGGCAAAAGTATAACAGCTTTCACAATTGAATTCGTTAAGAAGCTATGAAGAAACTGTAAAAAGGGAATGGTATCTTTTGGAAGATTTTGTGATAACATTTTTTGATTGACCTTCGTTTTTTCACATGCTAAAATGGAACTGTAAAAGCGGCTGTTGTGATGCCAGATCACAGCAGCCGCTTCTCTTTTGCACAAAATACGCCCCGGTCACCTTGCGGTGAACGGGGCGCTAAAAACGATATACGTTTTTTACTGCGGCAAGATCCCTGCAAAGCAGGTCTTATGCAGCAGGCGGAGCAAGGTATCTGCAAGCAGACCTTATGCTCCTGACACACGCGGGGTGTGCTTTCAAGGACCCTCGCGGGCGCTTTGGTATCTCATATCCCGCTGCGGTGCTTCGCACGGAACAAAGCACCGCCCGGGAAGTGAAATCAGATAGAACTCGTATGGCGAATGCTGTACTTCAGCACATCACCTGCATGGATGGATGCGTTTCTCCGCTTCGTACCGCTGCATTGCGCAGTAACCGCCGGTACGGGGCAGCCGCCCTCTTGCATTGTGGGGCTAAGGTGCCGCAAATATCTGCATCCAAAGCGCAGAAGAATGCTTACTTGTACAGGTCGACCAGACGGGTCAGGTGCTCGTAGCGGTCGTTTGCAACTTCCTGGTTGCGTGCGAACAGCTCCTTAGCACGGTCGGGGAATGCACGAGTCAGGCGGCTGTAACGGGTCTCGTTAGCCAGCAGTGCCTGATACTTCTCGTTATCCACAGCCTTGGAGGTCAGGGTGAACGGATTCTTGCCCTGAGCCTTGTTTGCCGGGTTGAAGGTGAACAGGTTCCAGTAACCGGCCTCAACTGCCTTCTTCATCTCGTTCTGGCAGTTGGTCATGCCGCCCTTGACACCGTGCAGCTCGCAGGGAGCGTAGCCGATGATCAGAGACGGGCCGGGGTAAGCCTCAGCCTCAGCGATGGCCTTGACAGCCTGAGCCGGGTTAGCACCCAGTGCGATCTGAGCAACATAGATGTAACCGTAGGTCATAGCGATCTCGGACAGGCTCTTCTTGCTGATTTCCTTACCAGCAGCAGCGAACTGGCAGACTTCACCAATGTTGGAAGCCTTGGATGCCTGTCCACCGGTGTTGGAGTACATCTCAGTATCGAAGACCATCACGTTGACATCCTCGCCGGAAGCCAGAACGTGGTCCAGACCACCGAAGCCGATGTCGTATGCCCAGCCGTCACCACCGAAGATCCAGACGGACTTCTTGGCGATGAACTGCTTGCTCTTCAGGATCTCTGCAGACTTCTCGCAGCCGGCAGCAGCAGCCTTCTCCAGCTCAGCGATCAGGGCCTTTGCGGGCTCGTCGTTGGCCTTGGTGTTGTTCTTGGTCTCCAGGAACTTCTCAAAGGCAGCCTTCAGCTCAGCAGAAGCCTTGTCGGAACCAGCAACCTCTGCGATCTCCTTGATCAGGTTCTCGCGGACGGTCTTCTGGCCGATGTACAGGCCCAGACCATGCTCTGCGTTATCCTCGAACAGGGAGTTGCACCATGCAGGACCATGGCCGCTGTCCTTGTTGACGGTGTACGGAGAGATGGAAGCGGTGCCGCCCCAGATGGAGGAGCAGCCGGTAGCGTTGGAGATGTACATCTTCTCGCCGAACAGCTGAGTGATCAGGCGAGCGTAAGAAGTCTCGGCACAGCCTGCGCAGGAGCCAGAGAACTCCAGCAGCGGCTGGTTGAACTGAGAACCGATGACGGTATCGTCAGCAAACTTGGAAGGCTTCTTGGAGATGTTGGCCACGCAGTAGTCGAACACTGCCTGCTGATCGGCCTGGCTGTCCTGCGGCACCATGGTGATAGCCTTGGTGGGGCAGACGGTGACGCACTCGCCGCAGCCCATGCAGTCCAGAGGAGACACAGCCATAACAAACTTGTACTCGTTTGCGGGCTTGTTGTCGCGGCTCTTGGTCTGTGCAGGAGCAGCTGCCAGCTCGTCGGCGGTCAGCTGGAAGGGACGGATGGTAGCATGAGAGCAGACGAATGCACACTGGTTACAGCCAACGCACTTTGCAGCATCCCACTCGGGGACGTTGACAGCGGTGCCGCGCTTCTCGTATGCAGAAGCGCCCTGCTCCCACTCGCCGTTTGCATTTGCCACGAAGGAAGAGACAGGCAGGCTGTCGCCGTCCATACGGGCAATGGGCTCCATGACATCGCGGATCTGCTTGACCAGCTCCGGACGGCCGGTGAGAGCCTTGGGTGCGGGATCAGCCTCGGGGTTGGACCAGGATGCGGGCACGTCCACCTTGTGGATGGCGTCAACGCCTGCATCGATAGCCTTCCAGTTCATCTCAACGACGTCCTGGCCCTTCTTGCCGTAGCTCTTCTGAGCTGCCTGCTTCATGAAGTTGACGGCATCCTCGATGGGCATGACGTCAGCCAGCTTGAAGAATGCAGACTGCAGGATGGTGTTGGTGCGCTTGCCCATGCCGATCTCGATAGCCTTATCGATAGCATTGATGGTATACAGCTGGATGTTGTTGTCAGCGATATACTTCTTTGCCTCGGCGTTCAGGTGCTGGCCCAGCTCCTCATCGGACCACTGGCAGTTGATCATGAACACGCCGCCGGGCTTGACATCCTGGACCATCTTCATGCCCATGTGGATGTAAGCGGGGTTGTGGCAGGCCACGAAGTCAGCCTGGTTGATGTAGTAGGGGCTGCGGATGGGCTTGTCGCCGAAACGCAGATGGCTGATGGTCACGCCGCCAGTCTTCTTGGAGTCATACTGGAAGTATGCCTGAACATACTTGTCGGTATGGTCGCCGATGATCTTGACGGAGTTCTTGTTAGCACCGACAGTACCGTCGCCGCCCAGACCCCAGAACTTGCACTCCTTGGTGCCAGCAGCTGCGGTGATGGGAGCGGGCTTGACTTCCGGCAGAGACAGGAAGGTGACATCATCGGTGATACCCAGAGTGAAGCGCTCCTTGGGCTGATCCTTCTCCAGCTCCTTGAACAGAGCAAAGATGGAGGACGGCGGGGTATCCTTGCTGCCCAGACCGTAACGGCCGCCGGTCAGAACGACATCGTTCAGGCCAGCCTCACGCAGGGTAGCGGCAACATCCAGGTACAGGGGCTCGCCCAGAGAGCCGGGCTCCTTGGTGCGGTCCAGCACAGCCACCTTCTTGGCGGTCTTGGGCAGAACCTTCAGCAGGGAAGCGGAGACCCAGGGACGGTACAGGCGGACCTTGACGATACCGACCTTCTCGCCCTTGGCGTTCAGGTAGTCGATGACCTCATCAGCAACATCGCAGATGGAGCCCATAGCCACGATCACACGGTCAGCATCGGGTGCGCCGTAGTAGTTGAACAGATCGTAGTTGGTGCCCAGCTTTGCGTTGATCTTGGCCATGTACTTCTCAACAACAGCAGGCAGAGCGTTGTAAACGCTGTTGCATGCCTCACGATGCTGGAAGAACACGTCGCCGTTCTCGTGGGAGCCGCGCATCTTGGGGTGTTCGGGGTTCAGAGCCTTCTTACGGAACTCCTCCACAGCCTCCATGTTGCACATTTCCTTCAGATCGGCGTAATCCCACTTCTCGATCTTCTGGTACTCATGAGAAGTACGGAAGCCATCGAAGAAGTTCAGGAAGGGAACCTTGCCCTCGATGGCGCACAGATGTGCGACAGGGGACAGATCCATGACTTCCTGCACGCTGCTCTCGACCAGCATTGCAAAGCCGGTCTGACGGCATGCCATAACGTCGCTGTGATCACCAAAGATGTTCAGGGACTGAGTAGCAACGGTACGTGCAGAAACATCGAACACGCAGGGCAGCTGCTCAGCAGCGATCTTGTACATGTTGGGGATCATCAGCAGCAGGCCCTGAGAAGCGGTGAAGGTGGTGGTAACAGCACCTGCACCCAGAGAGCCGTGCACAGCGCCAGCAGCGCCGGCCTCAGATTCCATCTCGACGACCTTGACCTGATTGCCGAAGATGTTCTTCTGGCCAGCTGCGGACCACTGGTCCACAGAGTCAGCCATCGGAGAAGACGGGGTAATGGGGTAGATGGCAGCCACGTCCGTGTAGGCATACGCTACATGGGCGGCAGCGGTATTGCCATCCATAGTTTGCTTTGCTCTAGGCATTTTTCTTCCTCCATTATTCAGAATTTGGTACCTTTTGCGCGGGGCAATATGCCCCACATGGGACCGGAGAACCCCATAAAGGCACTATTGCTTGTATACTATAATAGCAAATTCCGCCCATAAAGTAAACGCAAACCGCTCAACAAACGCACCAAAAATAAAGAAATTTTTTTAGCGCTTTTGTACGTCTTTAGTTCGTTAAAGTGAGCACTGGCGCGGATTTTCCGGTTTTGGCCTGCCTGCTTTGCCAGATCCTGTAATTTTTTTCGCAAAAAGGGGAGGGAACCCTCTCAGGCACGGCTTGCGCCGTGCCAGCTCCCCCAAAGGGGGAGCTTTATTTGTGCTGACCAGAAGATACAAAAAGCTCCCCCTTTCGGGGGAGCTGGCGAACGCAGTGAGCCTGAGAGGGTTCGTTTCCCGCAGCGGCGCTGCAAATGCTGCTTTCCGTTACGACCCCTCCTGTGAAAAGGCAATTCTGGAAAATCCGCAGATTTTCCAGAATTGCGAAATTATAAATATTCTTTCCGCTGATTATGCGCAAAGCAAATGCGGCGCGCATTTCAAATCGTCCCATCCTCTTATATTTATCACATCTTTATTGACAACAAACCTCATTTTGCCGTAAACTGAAGCCATAGAAAACCGGCGCTGTGCCGGGCAAAGAGGGTAATAAAATGGAGAAGACCGTGCATTACGAAAAAACACTCACCAGCGAGGTGCTCTTCGAGGGCCGGGTGATCACCCTGACAAAAGACACTGCCCTGCTGGAAAACGGCAAGACCGCCGAACGCGAAGTGGTGCATCACCACGGCGGTGCGTGCATCCTGCCCTATTTTGAGGATGGCACCATCTGCATGGTGCGTCAGTTCCGCTACGCCATGCAGCAGGAGCTGTGGGAGCTGCCTGCCGGCAAGCTGGAAAAGGGTGAGGACCCCTTTGAAGCCGCCAAGAGGGAGCTGGGCGAGGAGTGCGGTCTGACCGCCGACAATTACATCTCTCTGGGCCAGTTTTTCCCCACCGTGGGCTATGACACCGAAGTGATCTATACATGGGTCGCCACCGGCCTGCACAAGACCCAGATGCATCTGGATGCCGATGAATTCCTGACCCCTGACCGTGTGCCGCTGGATAAAGCTTATGAGATGGTCATGAGCGGCGAGATCCGGGACGGCAAGACCATTGCCGGTATCCTGAAGCTCAAGGCCCTAATCGCTGAGGGCAGGCTGTGAACATCCTGTACGAAGATGCCGCCCTTGTGGTGCTGGACAAGCCCGCCGGACTTTCCAGCGAAGAGGGCGTGCCCGCAGCCCTGCGGCAGCTGTGGGGCCAGCCGGATGCCTTTGTAGGCGTGGTGCACCGGCTGGACACGGGTGTGTCCGGCCTGATGGTGTTTGCCAGAACGCCCGGGGCTGCGGCCGCACTCAGCCGTCAGATCACCCAGAGCCAGAACGCCTACGCTGTGCAGGATGGCAGGGCCGAAGGGAAGCCGGAAGTGCCGCAGTTCATCAAGCGGTATCGGGCCGTCATTGCAGGCGGGCCGGACGAAGCACTGCCCGCCGAAGGCACCCTGCGGGACTGGCTGTTCAAGGACAGCCGCCGGGGCCGGGTGTTCCCGGTCAGCCGCCCCCGCAAGGGCGTGCGGGAAGCCGTGCTGGAATACCGCATCGTGAAAACGGCAGGAGAGATGAGCCTTGCTGAGATCACGCTGCACACCGGCCGCACCCATCAGATCCGGGTGCAGTTTGCATCCCGGAAGCATCCGCTGGCCGGAGACGGCAAATACGGAAGCCGCGTAAAAGGCAGCATTGCCCTGCAGAGCTGCGGCCTGCAGTTTTTGCACCCGGAGACCGGAAAGCCCATGGCATTTACGCTGCCGCTGCCGGAGGGCGCGTTCTGGAAACCGTTTGAAGGATAATGCATTTCCATTAGGTGAGAGGTATGGAACAATACAAAACTGATGCTGAGATCTATGCTGTGCTGGAGCGGGAGATCATTGACCTGACCATCCGCCCCGGCTCTTCACTGAGCGAAAATCCGCTCTGTGCCCGCTTTGGCGCACCGCGCACCCTGATCCGGGTGGTGCTGCAGAAGCTGCAGGAAAACGGGCTGGTAAAGATCGTGCCTTACAAGGGCACCACCGTTACCCGGCTGAACCGCCGCATCGTGGACGAGCTGATCTACGAGCGCACCGCCGTGGAAGCCCGCGTATTGCGGGATTTTTCGCCCCGGTGCACCCCGGAGCAGCGGGCGTTGATCCGCAGGCGGGTGGAAGCCTACGAGGCCCTCGCGGCCATGGAGAGCCCGGATTACAACAAGCTGTACGAGGCCGACCGTGCCCTGCACGGGACATGGTTTGCGGCCATGGATAAAATGTACCTGTGGAGCACCCTGCAGAACGCCCACGCCGACTACAGCCGCTTCCGGATGCTGGACACCATGACCACCGGCGGCCTTGCCGAGGTGATTGCAGACCACCGCAACCTGATGAACGCCATCGAGCGGTGCGACCTTTCCGCCTTTGAACCGTTGGTGGAACGGCACCTGTACGGCGGCATCCGGCGGCTTGGCTCCAAGCTGACCGAGGAATATGCCGATTATTTTGAGCCGGAAAAGTAATTGTTCTATGTGGAACATTTTATAAAACGAAAGGGCACAGCGCATCGCAGCGCCGTGCCCTTTCGTTTTATGCCGTCTGAATTTCAGAACACCCCGGAAATAAAAATTTCCAGACCAATGCCAATGAGGATGATGCCGCCCAGAATGGATGCCTTGCCGGAGAGCTTGGTGCCAAACTTTTTGCCGATGCGCAGGCCCGCCATGCAGATAAAGAAGGTGACCACCGCAATGATGAGCGATGCCGCAAGTGCCATCAGCCAGCCGTATTCCGAAATGGTGAAGCCCACCGAAAGCGCATCGATGCTGGTAGCCACGCCCTGCATGAGCAGTGCACCCGCACTCAGCTCTGCTGCTTCTTCGGCCTCTTCGCCCTTGATGCCATCCACCAGCATCTTGCCGCCGATGTAGCCCAGCAGTGCCAGCGCGATCCACGGGATGAACTTTTCAAACGAAGAGAACAGCTCCACAATGGTGTGCACGCACACCCAGCCCGTCATGGGCATCACGGCCTGAAAAAGGGCAAAGGTGCCCGCGATCCTGCACATGGTTTTCCTGCTCATGCGGGGGTCGTGCAGGCCGTTTGCCATGGACACCGAGAACGCATCCATTGCAAGGCCCACGCCCAGCAGGGCACTGTTGAGGAAAAATACAAAACTCCATTCCATATTGTCTGCCTCCTGAATCTGACCAGAATATCGGGCAATACAAAACCCGGTCCCGGGCGCACATGTACGTCCGGGACCGGGTGATTTTTTTGAAACCAACTCCATGTGCACGGGCGCTGTTCTATGCGCCAAAAACACATGAGTCTCGCAAATGAAAGCAAGCCAGACCGGAACCAACGGTCATCATGTTGACTTGCTGCGCCCTGCAAAAGCGCCTGCTACTCCCCCACGGGTATTTGTGATTGTTTTGCCATTGTAGCATATCTTTGCAGGGAAGTCCAGACAAACCTGCGCGGTTACACGGTATTTTTCCATCGGCGGGCAAAATACCAGTCCTGTGAAATAATAAAACACAGGGTGTTGCCCAGTGCTCTCAGGGTAACAGCATGTTCCTGACGCAAGGCTCGGCGGGCGCAGCGCTCGTACTCCCGCGCCTGCTGCATCCGGGCACTCCGGCGCTCTTCGGCGGTCAGGTGCATTCCCACATCGATCAGGGAGTGCAACAGTGCCCAGTACAGCTCACACAGCGAACCCGTGATGCCATGGCGGCGGACGCACTCGAACACGGTATAGTTTGCTTCCACACGGTCGAGATTGCGCAGGGTGACTTTGCTGTTGACGATGCTGCCCGCCACCTTGCGGTAAAGGTACAGCGCATCCGGGATATTCGCGATTCTGTCCGCTTTTTCGTAGGCGTAGGCGATCAGCAGGGTGTCCTCGTTCAGCTTGCCCTCTGCAAAGCGCAGCTGCGCAAAAATGCTGCGGTGGTACAGCTTGTTCCACACCACCATGTAGGGCAGAAGGGTGCTGTGCTCCAACGCCTGCTCCGGGGTCAGCACCTCCCGCCGCACATGCAGATACTGCTCCCGGATGGGGGTCAGGGCTTCGTCCACCTGCCGGTAATTGCACACGGCCATCTGTGCACCGGCCTCCTGCGCTGCATGGTAAAGCTTTGCGCAGAAGTCCGGCGTGATGGTGTCGTCTGAATCCACAAAGGCGATCCATTCGCCCTCTGCCGCGTCCAGCCCGGCATTGCGTGCCACGCTCAGGCCACGATTCTTCTGGTGGATGACCCGGATGCGGCTGTCCTTTGCCGCTGCGGCATCGCACAAAGCAGGGCAGCTGTCCGGAGAGCCATCGTCCACCAGGATCAGCTCAAAATCCGTGAAGGTCTGGGCAAGGATGGAAGAGATGCAGGCGCTCAGAAAACGCTCTGTCTTATATACCGGCACGATGATGCTGATCTCCGGTTGTTTTTTATGTTGTTCCTGCACAATAAACTCCTCATTGCTTCAGGTCGTTTTCTGCCGTCTTTCCGCCCTTTTGCGGCATAGATCCAGATAACTGCAGGCCGATGCAGCGCAGACCACTGCCGCCCACAAATTTTTTAGTGTTACGCCGCGGGCTTGCATCAGCCGATGGCGGGCTGTACGCTCATACGCAAAGGCTTCCTTCATCCGGGGGCTTTTGCGCTCTTCCGGTGTCAGGTGCAGCCAGATGTCCCACACGGCAGTCAAAATCGGGCGATAGGCTGCACACAAAGCATCTCGGATGCCGTTTTGGTACAGCACATCAAACAGGCGGTACCATGCTTCCACCCAGTCCAGTGTTTTCAAGGTAGTCTTGCGGTGCATGGCACTGCCGGTAACGATGCGGTAATTGTATAAAAAATCCCATACACCGCAGGCAGAAGCCGCTCTTGCGTAAATGACCGGCATGAGACAGGTATCTTCAAACGCCTTGTTTTCTGGATAGCGCAGATTTTCCAGCAGTTTTCGGCGATAAAGCTTATTCCACGGAACCTGAAAATCCGACACCACCATCCGGCGCAGAACTTCCTCCTGCGGCAAAAACTCGTTCAAAAGTCGGTGTTCCCCGCCTGCAAGCGTTTTGCCCGTTTCATCAATACACTGACTGCTGCAGATTGCAAAATCTGCACCCGTTTCCAGCACTGCCTTATGCATTTTTTCCAGATACTCCGGTTCCACCGTATCATCCGAATCCACAAACGCGATCCAATTTCCCTGTGCTGCATCCAGACCCGCATTGCGGGCTGTGCTTACACCGCCGTTTTGCTTATGGATCACCCGCACGCGGCTGTCCCTTTTTGCTGCTGCATCGCACAGGGCAGGGCAGTTGTCCGGTGAGCCATCGTCCACAAGGATCAGTTCAAAATCTGTAAAGGTCTGCGCGAGGATGGAATCGATGCACTCATTCAGATATTTTTCCACCTGATACACTGGCACGATGATGCTGATCTCCGGTTTTCCACTTTCTGTTCTTTCACTCACAGTATTTCTCCCATTCGGAATTCAGTTTTATTTCCGGTACTTGAAGTTGAAGTAGAACTGCGGGTTTGCAATGCAGAGTGCGGTTTCTGCTGCGTTGCGCAGGGTACAGGCCCCCTGTTGACGAACCTCTCTGCCTGCTTTTTTCAAGCACGCTTCCGCCTGCTGAACCCGTTCACTGTTTCTCTGTTTGGGTGGCAGATTTTTTTTTGTGTTTCGGAGCATGCGTTTCATCAGTACATACTGCAGGAATGCTGTGTCTTTTTTTCCATACTTGAGTGCACAAGCAAGAAGGCCGTAGTTTGCATCGATCTCATCCAGATTTTTCAAGGTGACCTTTCCATGCATGATGCTTGCCGGATGCAGCCGGTAATGGTACAGTTTTTCCTTTATACAAGCCACAGCTGTTGCATGTTCAATGATTTCCGGTGTGGTAAATGCATCTTCATAGTTTTTGCCCACAGGAAAAACGATTCCTTCCAGCACATCTCTCCGATGCAGTCTTGTTGCTGCCTGAATCAACGGCGTAAGGCGGATGCGGTGTATTGCTTCCTCACGGGAAAGCACTTCTGTACGTAAAGGCTGTTCCTGATAATCACAAAGACTTCCATCCTCTTCCATAAAAACTTCGTTGCAGACTGCAAGTTCAGCACCTGCCTGCTTTGCTGCCCGCAGCATTTTTTCGTAGTAAGTCTTGTCTACAAAGTCATCCGGGTCCACAAAGCCGATCCAATTTCCCTGTGCAGCTGCCAAACCCGCATTGCGAGCTGTGCTTACACCTCCGTTGATTTTATGGATCACCCGCACGCGGCTGTCTTTTTCCGCCGCTGCATCACACAGGGCAGGGCAGTTGTCCGGGGAGCCATCGTCCACCAGGATCAGCTCAAAATCCGTAAAGGTCTGTGCCAGAATGGAATCAATGCATTCGTTCAGGTATTTTTCCACCTTATACACCGGCACGATGATGCTGATCTCCGGGGATTTTTTTTGCTCTGTCATGTTCCTTAAACCACTTTCTGTGTTTATTTTTATTCCTCACACGCTATTTCTATTATACATGGTTTGGATGGATTTGAAAAGAAGCCGCCGTGCAGAAATCTCTGTGCGGCGGCTTCTTTCAAATCTTATTGTGTTTTCAAGGTTTACTCTTCGCCCTTATCGTCTGCTTCCGGGGCTTCTGCAGCGGCGGCAGCATCCGCAGCTTCCATGGCGGCAAGCTGCTCTGCGGTGGGTTCGGCATCGGCATCGGAGGTGTCGATCTGCTCGGTCTGGGCCTCGTCGTCGTGGTCGGTGCGGGCAAGTACCATCACCTTGTCGTTCTCACCCAAGCGCATCACCCGCACGCCGGAACCGTAGCGGCTCTGCAGCGGGATCTCGTTGGCGTGCAGGCGGATGATGATGCCCTCCTGACTGCTCAGCAGTACATCATCCACGTCGTCCACGATCTTGACCGCAGCCACCTTATCCTTGGCGGCATCGTAGTTGCGGATGCCCTTGCCGCCGCGGGCGGTGATGCGGTAGGTGTCGATGTCCGACCGGCGGCCCTTGCCGTTCTCGGTGACGGTGAGCACCGTGCCGCCCTCGCGGCAGATGCACACCCCCACAACTTCATCGCCCTCGGCCAGACGGATGGCGCGCACGCCGTGGCCGCTGCGGCCCATGGGACGTGCATCGGCTTCGTTGAAGCGGATGGCCTGACCGTTGCGGGTGGCAACGATGAGCATATCGTGGCCGGTGGTCAGGCGGGTCCAGGCCAGAGCGTCGCCCTCGTTCAGGGCAATGCCGATCAGGCCGGACTTGCGGATATTGGCATACTGCTCCAGCGGGGTGCGCTTGATGAGGCCCTGCTTCGTGACCATGGTCACAAAGCCGCCCTCGGTGTCGGCTTCCTTCGACTGGCAGATCATGTTGGTGACCTTTTCGCCCTCGGCAAGCTGCAGCAGGTTGACGATGTTGCTGCCCTTGCTGGTGCGGCTGCCCTCGGCAATGGTGTAGCCCTTAATGCGGAACAGACGGCCCCGGTCGGTGACAAAGAGCACATAGTCGTGGGTGGAGCCTACGAACATCTCCTGCACGATGTCCTCTTCCTTGCGGGTCATGCCGGAGATGCCGCGTCCGCCGCGGCGCTGTGCCTGATAGGTGGCCTTGAGCTGGCGCTTGATATAGCCGGCCTCGGTCAGGGTGTAGACGCACTGCTCCTCGGCGATCAGATCCTCGATATCCACCTCACCGGTCACGGACTGAATCTCGGTGCGGCGCTCGTCGCCGAAGCGCTTCTTCATTTCCAGCAGCTCGTCCTTGACGATGGCAAGCACACGGGCATCGTCGGCCAGAATGGCCTCCCAGTTCTCGATCTTGGCCTGCAGGCTGGCAAGCTCTTCCTCGATCTTCAGGATCTCAAGGCCTGCCAGACGGCCCAGCTGCAGCTTGACGATGGCATCTGCCTGCGGGTCGTCAAAGCCGAACTGCTCCATGATGGCAGCCTTGGCCTCTGCCATACCGCCCTTGCAGGCGCGGATGGTGGCGATCAGCTCGTCCACGATATCGGTGGCCTTCTTCAGGCCCTCCAGAATGTGGGCGCGCTCCTTGGCCTTTTTCAGGTCGTACTGGGTGCGGCGGCGCACCACCTCGTCCTGAAATTCCACGTATTTCTGAAGCATCTGCTTCAGGGTGAGGACTTTCGGCACCTTGTGGTCGATGGCCAGCATGATAACACCCACGGTATCCTGCAGCTGGGTGTACTGGTACAGCTGGTTCAGGATGACCTGTGCATTGGCGTCCTTGCGGATGTCTACCACGATGCGCATGCCCTTGCGGTTGGTCTCATCGTTCAGGCCGGTGATGCCCTCAATGCGCTTCTCCTTGACAAGGTCGGCCATGTTCTCGATGAGGCGGGCCTTGTTGACCATATACGGAATTTCCGTAATGATGATCTGGGTACGGCCGTTCTTGGTCTCCTCGATGGTGGCGCGGCCCCGCAGGGTGATCTTGCCCCGGCCGGTGGCGTAGGCGGCGCGGATGCCGCTGCGGCCCATGATGATGCCGGCAGTGGGGAAGTCCGGGCCCTTGATGTATTCCATCAGGCCGGGCAGGTCGATATCCGGATCGTCGATATAGGCGATGCAGCCATCAATGACCTCGCTCAGATTGTGGGGCGGGATGTTGGTGGCCATGCCGACCGCAATGCCCTGACTGCCGTTGACCAGCAGGTTGGGGAAGCGGCAGGGCAGCACGCTGGGTTCCTTCTTGGTCTCGTCAAAGTTGGGGTCCCAGTCGATGGTGTCCTTCTCGATATCGGTCAGCATCTCCACCGCCATGCGGCTCATGCGGGCCTCGGTGTAACGGTAGGCAGCCGGGGGGTCGCCATCCACAGAACCAAAGTTACCCTGACCATCCACCAGCGGATAGCGCAGAGAGAAGTCCTGTGCCAGACGGACCATGGCATCGTAGACCGATGCGTCGCCGTGGGGATGGTAGGAACCCAGCACCGCACCAACGGTGTCGGCGGATTTGCGGTAGGGATGGCTGGGGTCGTTGCCGCGCTCGTGCATGGTGTACAGAATGCGGCGGTGAACAGGCTTCAAACCGTCGCGCACATCGGGCAGGGCGCGGGACACGATGACCGACATGGAGTAGTCCAAGAATGCGGTCTCGATCTCCTTTTTCACATCGCGGATGATCTTTTTGGTTCCGCTGCCCGGTATCATCACATAATCTTCTTCCATTGTTTCCTCCGTAGGATCATACCCTCTCAGTCAATGCCTTACGGCATTGCCAGCTCCCCCGAAAAGGGGGAGCTTTTTTTTGCGTGAGAAGGAAAAGTTTATCTTTTTGCCTGAAGCTCCCCCCTTGAGGGAAGATGTCACCGTAGGTGACAAAAGGGGGAATCTGGCGCGTCAGCGCCTGAGAGGGTTTTCTTACACGTCCAGCTTTGCGTACTGGGCGTTGGTCTCGATAAAGCGGCGGCGCGGCTCCACCTGATCGCCCATCAGGATGGTAAAGGCTTCATCGGCCTTCTCAGCATCGTCAATGGTGATCTGCACGATCACGCGGTTATCGGGGTTCATAGTGGTCTCCCACAGCTGTTCGGGGTTCATCTCACCAAGGCCCTTATAGCGGTTCACCTTTGCGCCGGGCATTTCCTGCGAAAGCACGGCCATTTCGGCATCGTTGTAGGCGTACTTGATGGTGTTGCCCTTCTGCACCTTGAACAGAGGCGGCTGGGCCACATACACATGGCCCTGCTCAATGAGCGGGCGCATATAGCGGAAGAAGAAGGTGAGCATCAGGGTGCAGATGTGGGAGCCATCCACATCGGCATCGGCCATGATGAACACTTTATCGTAGCGCAGCTTGGAGATATCGAACTCGTCCCCAATGCCGCAGCCCAGCGCCAGCACCACCGGCATCAGCTTGTCGTTGCCGTAAATTTTATCGGCGCGGGCCTTTTCCACGTTCAGCATCTTGCCCCACAGCGGCAGGATGGCCTGAATGGCAGAGTCGCGGCCCATCTTGGCGGAACCGCCTGCAGAATCGCCCTCGACGATGAAGATTTCGGTGCGGCTGGGGTCTTTTTCGCGGCAGTCTGCCAGCTTGCCGGGCATCCGGCTGGTCTCCAATGCGCTCTTGCGGCGCACCAGTTCGCGGGCCTTTTTGGCAGCGGCGCGGGCGCGGGCGGCCTGGGTGGCCTTTTCAAAGATGGCCTTTGCCACGCCGGGGTTCTCCTCAAAGAATTCCATCAGCTTGGAGTAGACCATGTTGGAAACAAGGGTGCGGATCTCGGTATTACCCAGCTTTGCCTTGGTCTGGCCCTCAAACTCCGCCTCCTGCAGCTTGACAGAGATCACGCAGATCAGGCCCTCGCGCACGTCCGCACCGGACAGGTTCTCGTCCTTATCCTTCAGCAGGCCGTGGCTGCGGCCGTAATCATTGAACACGCGGGTCAGGCTGTTCTTGAAGCCCTCCTCGTGGGTGCCGCCGTCCGGGGTGTTGACGTTGTTGGCAAAGCTCAGCAGCAGCTCGTTGTAGCTGGAATTATACTGCAGTGCGATCTCTGCCATGCCGCGGTCGGTCTGGCCCTTGAGGTAGATCACATTGGGGTGCAGCACGTCCAGCTTGCGCTTCTCGCCCAGATAGGTGACGAAGCTCTTGATGCCGCCCTCGTAGCACATGACCTCGGTGCGGTAGCAGGGTTCACCCTCCTTGCCGTCCTCCAGTACGGGAGTGTACATCTCACGCTCGTCGGTCAGAGTGATCTTGACACCGGCGTTCAGGAAGCTTTCTTCCCGCAGGCGCTTTTCCAGCGTGTCGAAGTCGTACACGGTGGTATCCCGGAACATCTCCGGGTCCGGCTTGAAGGTGACCCGGGTGCCGGTAACGCCGTCGGCTACGGTGCCGATGCACTTGAGCGGGCCGTCCGGGTCGCCGCGGCGGAAGGTCTGCTCGTACTCGTGGCCGTCGCGGCGCACGTTGACGGTGAGCCACTCGGAGCAGGCGTTGACCACCGAAGCGCCCACGCCGTGCAGGCCGCCGGCCACCTTGTAGCCGGAGTTCTCGCCGCCGAACTTGCCGCCGGCGTGCAGGATGGTGTAAACGACGGTGACGGCGGGCAGGCCGGTGTCGGCCTGAATGTCCACAGGGATGCCGCGGCCGTTATCCGTGACCTGAATGATGTTGTCTTTCAGGATCTTGACCTCGATGTGGTCGCAGTAGCCGGCCAGTGCTTCATCGATGGCGTTGTCCACGATCTCGTAGACCAGATGATGCAGGCCGCGCTCGCCGGTGGAGCCGATATACATGCCCGGGCGCTTGCGCACCGCCTCCAGACCCTTCAGGACCTGGATCTCGCTGGCATTATACTCATGGTCGGTAGCGGTTTCGGCATTTGTGCTGGTAATGATTTCTTCTGCCATTTCCTTTCTCCCTTTTGTTCAATGTTTGCATTTTTGTTCGATCTATCGTAAAAGCAGAGCATATTCTCCGCCTGTTGGCTGGTTTACTCGATCATTTTTTCGGCTCTGCGCCGCATGGCAGCAGGCGACAGCTCCGAAAGATACACCGTGTCCACCACGGCCCCGTCTGCCAGAACATAGCTCTGGGGCAGCTCGTCCGAAAGGCTCACCACCGCGCCGTTCTTCTGAGCGTAGTTCAGAAACTCCCGGCCCCGGGGAGTGATGGTGGTGGTTTCCAGATTGAAGATGCCGATAATGTCCCGGTCATTCAGCACGTAGTCACGGCCCAGATGAATATACATACAGTATTTTCCTCATTCTGGCAGTTCATGCATAAAACGCCGTTTATTCACCGGCAGCTGCATGTACTTTTGCATCATTTCTTCATGCTTTGCTCAGCACACCGCCGTTCATGCGGTACACTTCGCCGTCCGTTTTCAGGAACGCGGTATCATCGCAGCTGGTCACGAATGTCTGCTTTTCCTTCATGCGGGTGAGCAGATACTGCTTGCGGCCCTCGTCCAGCTCGCTGAGCACATCGTCCAGCAGGAGCACCGGGTGCTCTCCGGTGATCCGGGCAGCGGCAGCCGCTTCGGCCATTTTCAGACTCAGCACCACGCTACGCTGCTGTCCCTGACTTGCAAACACCTTTGCGGGCTGGTCGTCCAGCAGCAGCTCAACGTCCTCGCGGTGGATGCCGCACAGGCTCTGCCCGGCGCGCAGCTCTTCGTTCTGGCGCTGCTTCAAAAGTGCGGAAAGCCCGCCCGGCTCAAACTGGGCGGCATACCGCATCGCCATGCGCTCTGCCCCGTGGGAAAGCTCGGCATAGTTGGCGCAGGCCAGCGGTGTGAGCAGGGCCAGATATTCCCGCCGCCGCTTCTGGATGGCCTCGCCCTGCGCTGCAAGCTCCACGTTCAGCACTTCCAGCAGGGCGCATTTTTCTGCCCACGGGCGCTCCGTGCCGCCTGCGGAATGACGCAGAAGCGCGTTTTTCTGCTGCAATGCCCGCACATAGCGACGATAGGTGGCAAGGTAGCCGGGGTACAGCTGGCACAGCGCCGCATCCAGAAACCGCCGCCGTCCTTCCGGTGCACCTTTTACAAGGCTCAGGTGCCCGGGGTCGAACACCACAGCCGGAAAGCTGCCCGCAAGGCCCGCCGCCCGCTTGGGCGGAGAGCCGTTGACCGATGCATACCGGCCGGGGCGCTGTGCATCCGGCGTGCCCACCGTAATGCGCACATTTGCCGGTTCGTCCGGTTCCTGATCCTCCTGCCGGGTGCGCTGGGTGACGGCCTCCAGTACCGCGAATGTTTCTCCACGGCGCACAAGCTCGGCATCCTTGCCGCCCCGGAAGCTTTTGCCGCCGGTCAGCAGCCAGATGGCCTCCAGCAGGTTCGTTTTGCCCTGACCGTTGTTGCCGCAGATCACGGTCAGCTCCCGGCCAGGTTCCAGCTGCGCTGCCGCAATATTGCGGTAATTCGCAACTTCCAGTGAAAGCAGACGCATTACTGGCCCTGACCCACTTCCACGGTCTGGCCGTCCAGCACGATCACATCACCGGCACGGCACTTCTTGCCGCGCATGGTGCACACCTCGCCGTTCACCTTCACGGCACCGCCCTGCACCAGCTCCTTGGCTTCGCCGCCGGTCTCGCACAGGCCTGCATATTTCAGCAGGGCATCCAGCTTGATAAATTCCGTATGGATGAGAATTTTCTGCATAATTTCGCCCTCTTAATCGTTCTTGAAGCGCACCGGCAGCACCAGATACAAAAAGTCGTTGCCCTCGGCAGGCAGCACCTTGACCGGGCTCAGAGGGCCGCTGATCTCCATGCGGACCTTCTCGGTGCGGGCGTTGCGCAGCGCATCCAGCAGATAACGGTTGTTGAAGCCGATCTCCACTTCGTCGCCCTCGCAGTCGGCGTTGAACTCGTCCACCACGCGGCCAAGGTTGGTCTGGCAGCGCACCACGACTCTACCCTCTGTAAAGGAGATGCGGAGAGGATTTTTTAAACGCTCTGTAATAATCAGCGAAGCACGCTCGATGGTCTCGATGAATTCCTTGGTGTCGATGGTCACGCGGGTGCGGCTGTCGGCGGGGATCACGTTGCGGTAGTTGAGGAACTCGCCCTCGATCAGACGGCTCATGATGGTGTAGCCGCCGGCCATAAAGACCACATAGCGGCGGTTGGCGCTGATGTGCACCGGCTCTTCGTCGTCGTTGGGCAGCAGGTGAGCGACCTCGGTCATGGTCTTGCTGGGCACGATGATGCGGATATCCTTTACCGCTGTCACCGGGCGTTCCACGATGGCCAGACGGTAGCCGTCCAGTGCCACCACAGTCAGCTTGTCGGGCAGGATCTCGAACAGCTCACCGGTGTGAGCGGGCTTTTTCTCGTCCTGACTGACAGCATATAACGTACGATCGATCATATCTTTCAGTACGCCGGTCTTGATGGTCAGGGTCTCTTCCGCTCCGGTATTGGGCAGCTCCGGGAAATCGTTGGCCGGCATGGACTGGATTTCGAACTGGACTACGCCGCTCTGGATGGTGGTCTTGCCGTTCTCGGCAGAGAGGATGCTGACCTGACCGGCGGGCATCCGGCTGATCATGCTGCTGAGCAGCTTTGCATTCAGCACCACCTCGCCGGCTTCCTTGACATTGGCTTCGATGGTGGTTACGATGCCCATTTCCAGATCGTAGCCGGTGAGGTTGAGCTGGAAGCCTTCGGCTTTCAGCAGGATACCTTCCAGCACAGGGATGGCAGAACGCATGGTGACGGCTTTGGACACACCATCGATGGCTGCGCTCAGCAGAACTTTATCACATACGATGTTCAAACTGAATTCTCTCCTTTGTTTTTCGTTTCTGATGTTGTTTTGTGTTTGAAAACAGTTTCAGAACCGGTCTATCTTATTGAACTTGTTGTAGTAACCGTAGTAGGGGGTGGGGAACTTGTGGAAAACCCCGAAAAGCCTTGTCGGAATGCGGGGGTTTTGGTTTCCACGGGGTTGTGAATGTGTTGTGAATGGATCGTGGAAAGGTTGGAATAGGTCTTTCTTTCCACAGACCATGTGGAGAACGGAGGTTGAATGTTGAAAACTCTGTGGAAAGTGTGGAAAGGTTTGCGTTTTTACCACAAGATATAGGTTCTTTTTCCCCGTTTTGTTCCGTTTTCTCCCCATATTTTGGGGTTTCACCCATAAATGAGTACGACTTTTTTGCACGATTTCTGCGGTCAGGCCTTCACGTTCTTGATGATGTCGCTCACGGTCTCGCGCAGGTGCTGGTCGTTCTTCATGTCACGCTCCATGGTCTTGAGGGAGTAGACGATGGTGGAGTGGTCACGGCCGGAGAATTCACGGCCGATCTCTTCCATGCTCATGCCGGTGACCTCGCGCAGGATGTAGATGGCCACACGGCGGGCAGAGGCAACGTTGGCGTTGCGCTTGGTGCCGCGGATGTCGGCAGGGGAGACGTTGAAGGTGCGGGACACCTCGCCGATGATCTTCTCGATGGTCACGGGCACCGGCTGGGTCTCGTTGAGGATGTCCTTGATGGCATTCTGGGCCACACTGATGACCGGCTGGATGCCCTCCAGCATGTAGTAGGCGTTCAGTTTTTTTACAGCGCCTTCCAGCTGGCGGATGTTGTTCTTCAGGTGGTTGGCAATGAACTCGGCCACATCCTCGGGCAGGTCCAGATGCAAAAGCTCTGCCTTGCGCTTGACGATGGCCACGCGGGTCTCAAAATCCGGCGGCTGCACATCGGCGGTCAGGCCCCACTCAAAGCGGGTGCGCAGACGCTCTTCCAGACTTTTGATCTCCTTGGCCGGGCGGTCGGAGGCAATGACGATCTGCTTGTGGGCATCGTGCAGGGAGTTGAAGGTGTGGAAGAACTCCTCCTGCGTGGACTCCTTGCCGGCGATGAACTGGATATCGTCCACCAGCAGCAGGTCTGCCACGCGGTACTTCATGCGGAAGTCCTCGGTGCTGCCGGCGCGGATGGCGGCGATCAGCTCATTGGTGAACTGCTCGCAGGTAACGTACATGATGACGAAATCGGGGTGGGTGCGCTTGATCTCGGTCTGGATGGCCGTGAGCAGATGGGTCTTGCCAAGGCCGGAGCCGCCGTAGATGAACAGCGGGTTGTATGCGCCGGAGGGATTGGCCGCAACCGCCTGTGCAGCAGCAAACGCAAACTGGTTGGAAGGGCCTTTGATGAAGTTTTCAAATGTGAACTCGTAGTTGCCCTGCGGGGAGGCGGGGTTCGCCTCGTACTGCTGGGCCAGCACCACCTCATGCGGCGGCGTGCTGGGCACCACCAGCGTGATGTCCACGTCGAAACCCAGCACGGTCTTGAAGGCTTCCTTGAGCAGGCCGAGGTAGCGGTCCGTCACGATCTTGCAGATGAAGTCGTTGCGCACCGAAAGGGTGATGTGGCTGGAATCCTCAAAGCTGATCGGCTCCAGTCCATCGATATAGAGATTATAGGTCGGCTCGGCCATCTGCGTTTTGCAGTACGCCTGGGCGGCCTCTAAAACGTCCTTAAAAGAATCCATAAAACATCCACTCCGTTAAAGTTTTCAACAATGCTGCTGATACTAGGTTAGTATACCACAAAAAACGCTGTGCGTCCATATTTCTATAATGTAATTTATAATACATAAGAAAAGCCCCTGCACGGCCGTTGTGGCATGGGCAAAACAGGGCCACAATATCTTGTGGCAAAAGAGTTTTCCACGGCAGAATGGTGAAAAAGTTGAAAATCTTTTCACAAAAAAGTTTGAAGGAAAGCGAAAAAAATGCTTGACAGAACGCCATACTATGCGATATACTGTTGAATTGCAAGCCTGTCCCCAATCTGGGACCACATCAGACCCCATACCGGGGATAAGTTTTTACGGAGGATACAACCATGAAGAGAACTTTTCAGCCCAAGAAGCGTCAGCGCAAGGAAGTTCATGGCTTTCTGACCCGCATGAGCACCAAGAACGGCCGTAAGGTCATCAATGCTCGCCGTGCAAAGGGCCGCAAGAGCCTGACTGTCTGATCCGGCCTTTTATGACGGGATCCGGCGCAGAAATGAATATGCGCACAAAAGACCGCTGATATTGGATTAGCGGTCTTATTTTTTTTGAAAATTGAAAGAATTTTCGTAAAAATGCCCGCATGGGCTTTCAAAGTCGAAAAATTTTTGATATACTGGCTGAAGAATGCACTCTTCGGGGCGTGTTCTCAGCCACAGAAAGGAGGCGCGGAATCATGCGCTATCGTCCCATCCGCCGCAACAGCGAGTTTGGCAGAGTGTATGCCCGCGGCAAATCCTATGTGAACCCCGGTCTTGTGATGTATGTGCTCAAGACCCGCAGCAAAAAGACCCGCGTGGGTCTGACCGCCACCAAAAAGATCGGCCACGCCGTGCAGCGCAACCGCGCCCGCCGCGTGATGAAGGCGGCCATCGACGAGCATCTGGACTACAACATCGGCGGCTATGATCTGATCTTTGTAGCCCGCGGTATGACCCCGCGGCTGAAGAGCTGGCAGCTGAGCAGCGTTGTGGCAAAGCTGTTTGCACAGGCCGGCCTGCCGGATAAGGCCAAACGGCCGGATGCGCCGCCCCCTGCCACCGTGCCCCCGGCACGCAGGGCACAGGCGGAAAAGCCGGACGCATGAACCGCCTGCAGTACATCTGCCGCCGCGCGCTGTGCGTGCCCATCCGGGCCTACCAGTACACTCTCAGCCCATGGATCGGCCGCAGCTGCCGTTTTACGCCCAGCTGCAGCAACTACACCATGCAGGCCATCATGACCCATGGGTGCGTAAAGGGCATCCTGCTGGGGGCATGGCGCATCGCCCGGTGCAATCCCTTCGGCAAATGGGGCTTTGACCCGGTGCCGGAGCCGGGCCGCTGGCAGAACCCTGCCCGCCGGCTGCAGCCCGCAAGGCTGTTTTCCACACGGCACAAGCAAAAGGTGGAAAAGTAAATATGCTTCTTGTGACGCGGTGCACTGTGGGCAGCGTGTCCTACGATAAAAATAACAAGTCCCGTGCCACAGACGGGGCAGAATGGACAAAGGTATGAACTTCTTTTACATCCTGAGCGGTCCTCTCGGCTATGTCATGGAGTGGATCTACAAGCTGCTCCCGAGCTACGGCTGGGACATCATCATCTTCACGCTGCTCATCAACATCGTCAAGATCCCTCTGCAGCTGAGCCAGCAGAAGAGCATGGCTAAATTGTCGGCCTTCCAGCCCATGATGATGGAGATCCAGACCAAGTACAAGGACAAGCCCGAAAAGCAGCAGGAAGAAATGCTCAAGCTGCAGCAGGACTACGGCTATAGCCCCACCGCAGGCTGCGTGCCCATGCTGTTGAACTTCCTTGTCATGTTCGGCGTTATCGGTGTCGTGTACAATCCGCTGGAGCGCATCTTCCACATCAGCGCTGCGGCTCTGACCGCCGCCGGTGAGGCCCTGACCGCCTCCGGCGTCGCCTTTACCGCCATCACCCGCGATACCAACATCATCGCACAGGTGATTGCTGGCAACGGCGGTGTGCTGGGCTGCTTCAGCGCCGAGCAGATCGCTACCATTACCGAGTTCAGCCAGCACATGAACTTCCTCGGCATCGACCTGACCCGCATCCCCAAGCTGGGCCTTTCTCTGGACATCGTGCTGCCGCTGCTGTCGGTCATCACCATGCTCCTGTCCACCCATATCAGCATGAAGGCCAGCGGCCAGCAGATGCAGGGCAGCATGAAGCTGACCATGTATATGATGCCGCTGATGTACCTGTTCTTCTGCTTCACCTATCCTCTGGCATTCTCTCTGTACTACGTCATTTCCAACATCGTGATGACCGTGCAGACTCAGGTCATGCGCAAGGTGTACGACCCCGATAAGATGCGCAAGGAGATCGAAGCGCAGATCGCAGAAAAGAAAAAGCAGGAAAAACGCGGTGTGAAGAACACTACCGTCAAGGTCACCGATCCCAAGACCGGCAAGACCACGGAAAAGAACCTTTCTGCCAGCGAGATGAACAAGCGCCGTCTGGAGTATGCCCGCCAGCTGGACGAGGAGCGCTACAAGGACGAGCGTACCGTGCCGCTGAGCGAGCTGAACAAGCAGGATAAAGAATAAGAGGAGGATGAACGGTTATGATCCGTAAGCAGGAAGCGACCGGCAAAACGGTCGATGAAGCCCGCGCAAAAGCCTGCGCTCTGCTGGGCGTGCAGGCCGATGATCTGAATGTCAGCTGCGAAGTGCTGGAAATGCCCCAGAAGACTGGTTTTCTGGGTCTGAAGCTCACCCCCGCTAAGGTGTGCGTGAGCGTGGAGGAGCCGGACGCTCCGGCTGCAGCACCCGCTGAGCCTGTTGTTGAGAAAAAGACTCCCGTGCAGGAGGCTGTCAAGGCCGCTCCCGTGGCAGAGGAGCCTGCCGCTGCGGCAGCACAGCCGGAAGCAGAGGCCGAAGAGCCTGCTGCCCCCGCTGCAGAAGCTGCTGCAGAGCAGCCCGCTGCCGAGGAAGAGGAGCCGGAAGTCCCCATCGTGATCGAAGAGAACGCTAAGATCAAGGCTGCTGTGGACTACCTGCGTGAGGTCATTGCCCTGATGGGCGTGGAGAATGTCACCTTCAGCGCTGTGCAGAAGGGCGAAGCTACCATCATCCGTCTGGACGGTGAAAAGCTGGGTGCCCTCATCGGCCGCCGCGGCGAGACAATGGAGAGCCTTTCCTATCTGGCAAGCCTTGTGGCAAACCGTCTGGAGGGCGATTACATCAAGTTGGGTCTGGATGTGGCCGGATACCGCGATAAGCGCGAGAGCGACCTGACCGCACTGGCACAGCGCATTGGTGCCAAGGTGCGCAAGACCGGCCGCAGCTTTGCCATGGAACCCATGAACCCCTACGAGCGCCGCATCATCCACTCTGCCATCAGCAAGATGGAGGGCGTGCGCAGCGAGAGCAAGGGCGAAGGCCGTGACCGACGTGTGGTCATCTACTCCACCGCACCCGATGCACAGACCGAGAACACCTATGGCGAGCGCCGTCCCCGCGGCGGACGCGGCAATGGCCGTCGTCCCGGCGGCAGCCGCAATGGCGGCTATCGCGGCGGGAACCGTTCTGAGCATGGCGACCACAATGGAAACCGCGGCGGTTACCGTGGCAGCCGCAATGGTGCACCCCGCGGCCCGCGGCCTTCCGGCGTGCCGGAGCGCACCTATGCACCCCGTGATGCAGAGAATGCAGCACCGGTAGCACCCAAGCGCACCGAGCGCGTGGACGATTTTGCCGATTTCAGCTTTGGCAAGATCGAGCTGTAATACGGAATTACTTTTGAAATCAGGGTCTCCGGAAAATCTGCGGATTTTCCGGAGACCTTTTTTCACGCAAAAAGGATTTTACCAAAATCTAACGCCAAGCTGGTTTCGGGTCGGGCAGCTGTTGCGGTATACTGAGCATAAAAAAGTCATTCTTCTCAAAATTTGGAGAAACTGCCTGTTTTTTGCCGAAATCTTTCTCTTAAATGGCAATTGTAAAACAATTGGTCAAGGCTTTATACTGTAGTCAAGAGCGTTCTGTTCGTGAAGAACAGACAGAATGATGAAAAGAGAGGTATTCAACTATGGCTCAGAACAAGATCTCCCGCCGCAGCTTCCTGCGTGGTGCAGGGGCATCCGCGACCATCGCAGCCGCCAGCTGCATGGCACCCTCTGCAGCCGCCTGTGACATCAAGTCCCTGTGGAGCATGGATCTGCAGATCCTTGCCACCAGCGATACCCACGGCAAATTCGACCCATGGGACTACGCTGCCAACAAGGCAGATGCTTCCGGCAGTGTGGCCCAGCAGGCGACTGCCATCAAGCAGTGCCGTACCCGGAACACGCTGGTGGTGGATGCAGGTGATACCATTCAGGCCAACTCCGCAGAGCTGTTCCTGAACGACGACCTGCATCCCATGGTCGCTGCCATGAATGCCATCGGCTATGATATCTGGACCACCGGCAACCATGAGTACAACTACGGCATGGATGTGCTGAAAAAGGTCATGGGACAGCAGAAGGCCAAGGTGCTCACCGGCAACGTTTACGCACCGGACGGCACCCCGCTGGCCGACGGCTACACCATCATCAAAAAGGGCACCGTCAAGATCGGTGTCATTGGCATGGTCACCCCCAACATCATCCGCTGGGATGCCAAGAATCTGGAGGGCTGGAAGGTCACCAACCCTGTGGACGAGAGCCGCAAGATCATTGATAAGATCAAGGATCAGGTGGATGTTCTGATCGGCGTCATGCACATGGATACCGAGAACGAGTACGGTGTGTACGGCTCCGGCGTTACCGATCTGGCAAATGCCTGCCCGGAGTTTGATGTGATCGTGGGCGGCCACGGCCACAGGAGCATCCCCAACATGATGATCAACAACGTGCTGGTTGTGGAGAACAAGAACGCCGGTGCCACCCTGTCCGAGATCCACGTCTATCTGGAGCGCCAGCTGGACGGTAAGTGGAAGGTCGTGAACCGCACCTCTGAAAACCTGCAGATCAAGGAGTACGAGCCCGATCCGGAGCTGACCGCTTTGCTGGCCTCCTACGACACCCGCGCCAAGGAAGACGCTGTTACCCCCATTGGCGAGCTGAAGGGCGGCGATCTGGCCCCCGAAAACGAGATCGACTGCCTGCCGCAGGCCATGGTGCAGGATACCGCGCTGCTGGACTTCATCAACGAAGTGCAGATGTACTACACCGGTGCGCAGGTCTCTGCTACCGCCCTGACCTCCATGACCTCCCAGATGCGCGCGGGCACCATCCGCAAGTGCGATATGGCCAGCATCTACACCTACCAGAACACCCTGTACAAGCTGCAGATGACCGGCGAGCAGCTGCGCCGCTTCATGGAGTGGTCTGCTGCCTTCTTCAAGACATGGAAGCCGGATGAAGTGACCATTGCCTTTGACCCCTCGGTGCGCTACTACCTGTATGATGCTTTTGAGGGTGTCAACTACGAGCTGGACGTCTCCAAGGAGCCGGGCCACCGCATCAAGAACCTCAAGTGGCCGAACGGCAAGGCCGTGAAGGACACCGACACCTTTGTGGTGGCAGTGAACAACTACCGCGCCACCACCCAACTGCTGACGGCTGCGGACATCTTCCTGCCGGGCGAAGAACTGCCCAAGCTGTTGGAGATCGATGTGCGCGGCGACGTGGGCGGCATCCGCGAGCTGCTGGGCGAGTACATCCGCACCGTGAAGGGCGGCACCATTGAGCCGCACGTGAACAACAACTGGAAGATCGTGGGCAACAACTGGAAGGCTGCCGATCACCAGAAGGCTGTGCAGCTGCTGCGCGAGGGCAAGCTGGCCCTGAATGAGAATGCCGATGCACGCACGCTGCCTGGCAAGGCCATCACCACGGCGGATATCGCCAAGTTCTAAAAAACAGTTTCCTGTAAAAAGGGGCTTTCCGTGTTGGGACGGAAAGCCCCTTTTTTGTGTGAGAAACGGGCGGATTTTCAACCGTTTCCCGGGAATTGGTTGAAAAAACAGTACCATTCCGCAGCATTTCGTGGTACAATGAAACTGTATTGGTCTCGCTGCTGTGGGCAGATGGGAGCAAGCGGCCAGACCGGGCGCGGAAAGGAAGCCAGAAAAAACCATGCAGGAAACGACCATTGCAGCCATTGCAACAGCGCCGGGCGCAGGCGGCATTGCCGTCGTGCGGCTCTCCGGTGCGGAGAGCTATCCCATAGCAGCCCGGGTGTTCCGCCCGGCCAACGCCGCAAAAAAGGTGGAGGATGCCAAAGGCTACACCGCCATGTACGGCACATTCCGGGAAGGGGACGAAGCATTTGATGAGGGGGTGGCCCTGTTTTTCCGCACGCCCCACAGCTATACCGGCGAGGACGTGGTGGAGCTTTCCTGCCATGGCGGCAGCGCCGTGGCCCGCCGTCTGGTGGAAGCCTGTCTTGCTGCCGGTGCTCAGCCTGCCGCGCCCGGCGAGTACACCCGCCGCGCGTTCCTGAACGGCAAGCTGGGTCTGACGCAGGCCGAAGCCGTCATGGATCTGATCTCGGCGGATGGCCGTCAGGGTGCCGCGCTGGCCAATGCCGCGCTGGGCGGTGCGCTGGCAAAGAAGATCAGTGCCCAGAAGGAAGCGCTTACCGCCATTCAGGCTCACCTTGCCGCATGGGTGGATTTTCCCGAAGAGGATGTGCCGGAGCTGGATGGTGACCATCTGCACCGCGTACTGAGTGGGGTAAAGGCAGAGCTGGACGAGTTGATCCATAATTATCAGGCGGATACCGTCCTGCGCGAAGGTGTGGACTGCGCCATTGTGGGCAGACCAAATGCGGGCAAATCCACACTGCTCAACCTGCTGGCCGGGTTCGACAGGGCCATCGTCACGCCGGTGGCTGGCACCACCCGTGACGTGGTGGAACAGGCGGTACAGCTGGGGAATATCCAGCTGAATCTGTTCGATACCGCCGGTCTGCGCGAGACCGAAGATGCCATTGAAGCCGAGGGCATCCGCCGCAGCTGGAAAAAGCTGGAGGAGGCAGGCCTGATTCTGGCTGTGTTCGATGGCTCTGAGCCGCCCACGCGGGAAGATCTGGAGCTTGCACAGCGTTGCACAGGCCGTCCAGCCATTGCACTTATCAACAAAGAGGATAAACCAACGCAATTTGACGCAGAGTTCATAGCGCCCTGCTTTGCCATGGTGCTGCCGGTGTGCTGTCAGGAGGAGGAGAGCCGCAAGGTGATCTCCGCTGCGGTGGCCCGCCTGCTGGGTACCAGCCAGATCGACCCCCATGCCGCCAGTCTGTCCGGCCAGCGTCAGCTTTCCGCCGCACTGCGTGCGCGGGACGCTGTGGCCGGTGCACTGGATGCTGCCGCAGGCGGCTTTGGGCTGGATGCCGTTTCCGTCTGTGTGGACGACGCACTGGCCGCCCTGTGCGACCTGACCGGTGAGAACGCCTCGGAAGCTGTGATCGAACAGGTGTTTGAACGTTTCTGCGTGGGAAAGTGACGAAGAGCTTCCCGCGCGAAGCGTGGTCGCGTGTTTAAAGTTTGATGCCTTTTGCAAAATGCATCGCCGCCGGGGATGTTCTCTTTTGCGTGCCAAAAGAGAACCAGAAAAGCACCCGCTACTTTCGAGGCGCGGGAGGCACGAATTAAGGGCTACTCGCCCTTAATAATCCCAAAAGAGATGGGCTCCATACAAAAAATCCAAGTCGCTCCGCTAGAGGATTTTTTGTGTTACGCCGATTTGTAGTCGCTTGCGCGACGAGCCATACGGACAAGTTTATGCGTTATCTGCTGCGCGACAGCTGCAGGCTGACAGCAGCAATATGCCGTTTCCTGTTACGACCCTTTCCCGTGAAAAAGTAAATTGGAAAAATCCGCGGTTGCGCAGCAATGAAAGCCCCAGTGGGGCTTTCAAGCGGCAGAACGGTCTTGCGTTAGCAAGATGGAGGGGCCTCGCCCTGACAAGTTCCGCAGATTTTTCCAATTTACAAAATATAAATAATATTTCCGCTGATATTGTCAGAGCGAAGCGGAGACAATTTTAAATCATTATCTTACCAATAGAGGAAACCCGAAAGTATATGAACCACTTAGGAGATTATGACGTTATCGTCATCGGTGCCGGTCATGCCGGCATCGAGGCAGCTCACGCCGCCGCAACGCTGGGCGCTAGAACGGCTGTGTTTACCATGAGTCTGGATGCCATTGGCAACATGCCCTGCAACCCCAGCATTGGTGGCACAGCAAAAGGCACGCTGGTACGTGAATTGGATGCACTGGGCGGCGTGATGGGCCTTGCTGCAGATGCCACCTATCTGCAGAGCCGGATGCTCAACAAGGGCAAAGGCCCGGCGGTGCACGCCCTGCGTGTGCAGACCGACCGCAAGCGCTACCATGAATATATGAAGCATGCATTGGAACTCACGCCCGGCCTTGCCATCCATCAGGCTGAGGTTGTGAGCATCGAGACCGAGAACGGCCGTGTGAAGGGCGTTGTGACCCAGCTGAACGGGGAATACAGCGCCAAATGCGTGGTCATTGCCACCGGCACGAACCTTGGCGGCAAAATTTTTGTGGGCGATGCGTGGTACGCCTCCGGCCCGGACGGGATGCACGCTGCTAACGCCCTGACCGACAGCCTGAAGGCTGCCGGGCTGCCGCTGCGCCGGTTCAAGACCGGCACCCCTGCCCGGGTGCACCGCCGCAGCATCGATTTTTCCAAGCTGGAATGCCAGCCCGGCGACCCGGATAATGAGCTGCAGCCCTTCAGCTTTATGACCGATGCACCCATGCACAACAAGGTGGAGTGCTGGATCGCCTACACCAACCCCGAGACCCACAGGATCATTCTGGATAACATCCAGCGCAGCCCGCTCTATGGCGGCATGATCGAGGGTGTTGGCCCGCGCTACTGCCCCTCCATCGAGGACAAGGTGGTGCGCTTTGCGGGCAAGGACCGCCACCCCATTTTTGTGGAACCCTGCGGCGAGAACACCGAAGAGATGTATCTGCAGGGTGCCTCCAGCAGCCTGCCGGAGGATGTGCAGAATGCCTTCTACCGCAGTATCAAAGGGTTTGAGAACATCGAGATCATGCGCCCGGCCTACGCCATCGAGTACGACTGCGTGGACCCCACCAGTCTGGAAGCCACGCTGGAAAGCAAGGTGGTGCGGGGACTGTACGGCGCGGGTCAGTTCAACGGCACCTCCGGCTACGAGGAAGCCGCCGCACAGGGCTTGCTGGCAGGTTTGAACGCCGCCCGCAATGCGCTGGGCAAAGAGCAGCTCATTCTGCCGCGCCACACCAGCTATCTGGGCACACTGGTGGATGATCTGGTCACCAAAGGGGTCATGGACCCCTACCGCATGATGACCAGCCGCAGCGAGTACCGCCTGACCCTGCGTCAGGACAACGCTGACCAGCGGCTGACCCCCATTGGCAGGGAATACGGCCTTGTGCAGGATGACCGCTGGGCCAAGTACCAGCACACCCAGAGCATTCTGGAAGCAGAGCGCCGCCGCTTGCATGAGACGCATCTGCGCACCGCAGACCTGCGTGCCGCCATGGAAGCGGCCGGTCTTGCCCCTGCTGCCGAGGGCGGCATTGCGGAAGAGCTGCTGCGCCGCCCGGAGATCAGCTATCCGCTGCTGGCCGGTGTCATCGGCTGGGGCGAGCAGATCACCCCCATGCTGGCCGAACGGCTGGAGACCGAGATCAAGTATGCGGGCTACATTGCCCGGCAGGACCGGATGATCCGGGACGTGGCCCGGCACGAAAAGACCCTGATCCCAGATGATTTTGAATATTCCGACCTGACCGGCCTGACACTGGAAGCCCGCGAAAAGCTGGCCCGCATCCGGCCGAAGAACCTCGGTCAGGCGGGGCGCATCCCGGGCGTATCGCCCTCCGATGTGGCGCAGCTGAGCATTGCGCTGGCAGCGAGAGGAAAATAAAATGGAAGAACTGAAGCTTTACGAGGGCCGTCCTGCCGACTGCACCGGGCGGCTGGAAAAAGAGATCCGTACCTATGACCTGCTGGACAAGCTGGGCATCCAATTCTGGCGTACCGACCACGGCTGGATGAAGGCCGACACCATGGAGGATTGCCATGTGATCGATGCCTGCCTGAATGCCACCGTCTGCAAAAACCTGTTCCTGTGCAACCGGCAGAAGACGAACTTCTATCTGCTCATGATGCCCGGGGACAAGCCCTTCAAAACCAAAGAGCTTTCCCATCAGCTGGGCATTGCCCGCCTGAGCTTTGCCTCGCCCGAGGATATGGAGCAGTATCTGGACTGCACGCCCGGCTCCTCCTCCATTATGGGCCTTGCCAATGATGCTGAAAATAAGGTGCAGCTGCTGATGGATGAGGACATAAAGGCAGGGGAGTACCTCGGCTGCCACCCCTGCATCAACACCTCCTCGCTCAAGCTGCGAACGGCAGATGTGCTGGAAACTTTCCTGCCTGCCGTGCACCACGAGCCGATTTTCGTTCACTTGACCGGAGAATGAAAGAAAGGACAACACCCATGATCGACAAACAGCGTCTGGAAGCAAAATGTTCCACATGGAACATCACTCTCACCGGCACCCAGCTGGACCAGCTGGATGCCTTTGCCGAAATTCTGGTGGACTACAACCAGAAGGTCAACCTGACCGCTATCACCGACCCCGAGGGGATCGAGGATAAGCACTTCCTCGACAGCCTGCTGTTTGCCAGCCAGCCGGAAGTGGCGGGCCGCATGGTGGATGTGGGCGCAGGCGCAGGCTTCCCGGGCATCGTGACCAAAATCTACAAGCCGGAACTGGAGTTGACCCTGATGGAGCCCACCGGTAAGCGGGTGGAGTTTTTGAAGTACGCCTGTGCCCAGCTGGGCCTGACCGGCGTGGAGTTTGCAAAGGAGCGCGCCGAGGAAGCCGCCCGCAAGGCGTGGCGTGAACAATTTGATCTGGCCTCGGCCCGTGCAGTGGCCGCGCTGCCCATGCTGGCCGAATACTGCCTGCCGCTGGTAAAGGTGGGCGGCAATTTCCTCGCCATGAAAGGCTCTTCCGGTGAGGAAGAGCTGACCGCAGCGCGCGGTGCCATCAAAAAGCTGGGCGGCGAGTACAAAGAAACCCGCACTCTGCACCTTCCGGGCGGCGACACCCGCACCCTGATCCTGTGCAAAAAGATTTCGCAGACTCCGACAGCCTACCCCAGAAACGGCGGAAAAATTGCGAAAAGCCCGTTGAAATAACGAAATATCGATAGAACTTTGTAAAACCCTGCCGAACGAAACTTCTGGCAGGGTTTTTATTTGTGTGATACACTGTGCCTGAAGCCTGAGTTTTCCACGCTTTCCCGGGAAAATGTGAAAAACAAAACCCATCCATCGCGCGAAAGGAGCCGTGTATCCATGTTTGAACGCAAAAAGCAGGCGGGCAAGATTTATTTCCTGCCCATCGATCAGATCAGGCCGTCGCCGTTTCAGGCACGGCGGGAGTTCAGCGAGCAGGAGCTGGCTGCGCTGGCCCAGAGCATCCGTGAAAATGGTCTGCTGCAGCCCATCTCGGTGCGAAAAGTGTCGGATGGCGGCTACGAACTGGTAGCCGGGGAGCGGCGGCTCCGTGCCTGCCGCCTTGCTAAAATGAACACCATCCCTGCCATCCTCTGTGATTACGACGATGAGCGCACCGCCGCGCTGGGCCTGCTGGAAAACATCCAGCGGGCCGACCTGAACCCCTTTGAGCAGGCGCAGGGCTTAAAGGATGTGATGGTGCTGTGGGACTGCACCCAGGCCGAAGCCGCCAAGCGGCTGGGCATGGCGCAGCCCACTCTTGCCAACAAGCTGCGGCTTTTGCAGCTGAACGCCGACCAGCGACAGTTCGTGCTGGACAACAGCCTCACCGAGCGCCATGCCCGGGCGGTGCTGCGTCTGCCGGAGAACCGCCGCAGTGAAGCATTGATCAACATTGCCAAGCGCCGCATGAACGCCCGGCAGACCGACCTCTACATTGAACAGCTGCTCAATACCCCTGCAAAAGGCAGGCATCGCATCTCGATGGTCAAGGATGTGCGTATTTTTGTGAACACCATCGACCATGCCATCCGTCTGATGACCGATAATGGTGTGCCCGCCACTGCCCACCGGGAGGAGAAGGACGGGTATATCGAATATACGGTGCGCATCCCAACCACCGCCGCCGAACGGTAAAATTGTTCCATGTGGAACAGGAAACTCCCGTGCAGAGCGTAGTCGCGTGTTTAAAGTTTCATGCCTTTTGCTAAAGCATTGCGCCGGGTACGTTCTCTTTTGCGTGCCAAAAGAGAACCAGAAAAGCACCCGCTACTTTCGAGGCGCGGGAGGCACGAACTAGGGGCTGCTCGCCCCTAGTAACCCCAAAGCTGTTGGGCTCCATACAAAAAATCCAAGTCGCTTCGCTAAAGGATTTTTTGTGTTCCGCCGATTGGAAGCCCCTCAGTCGCTGCGCGACAGTTCCCTCAAAGAGGGAGCCTCTGGCGAAACCGCAAGCTTTGTGGTCTGCCCAGAAACTTTACCGTACTGCCAAAGCCTCCCTTATGAGGGAGGTGGCAAGCCCGACAGGGCTTGACTGAGAGGACTAGCCAGCTTCCCGGCGCGCATTCAAAATCGTTTGTTTTGTCTCCCGAAACCGTGCATTTTTTGATTTTCCCACCTCTAAAAGTTAAAAATCCAGCGGAAAAAAGCTTCAGATGGTTCAAAAACCGATTTGGATGTGCTATACTAGGTGTTAAGGGGCCTGTATGGACGGGAAACCGGCGGGCATGACTGCGAATGTTCCACATGGAACAATTAAATTTTCCCGGAAGGAAGAATTGTGCGTGGCAAAAATTGTAGCAATTGCGAACCAGAAGGGCGGCGTTGGCAAAACCACCACCGCCGTCAACCTGTCGTCCTGCGTTGCGGCGCTGGGCAAGCGGGTGCTCATCGTAGATCTTGATCCGCAGGGCAATACCACCACCGGCTACGGCATCCCGAAGCGCAGCGTGGAAAAGGGAACCTACGAGATCCTGATCGGTGAAGCACGAGCATCCGAGGCCATCCGTAAGACCGAGTACCGCACCGATGTCATCGGCTCCAACACCCGTCTGGCCGGTGCCAGTCTGGAAATGATCGACCTGCCCGCTCGTGAGAGCCGCCTGCGCAAGGCGCTGGCCGAGGTGCAGAAGGACTATGACTTCATCTTTATCGATTGTCCGCCCAGTCTGGACCTGCTCACCCTGAACGGCCTGAGTGCCTGCGACAGCGTTCTCATTCCGGTGCAGTGCGAGTATTACGCGCTGGAGGGTCTTTCGGAGCTGATCAGCACCTTAAAGACCATTCGCAAAAAGTACAATCCGTATCTGGATATCGAGGGCGTGGTGTTCACCATGTTCTCGTTGCGGTATAACCTGACCGTGCAGGTGGTGGAGCAGGTGCAGAAGTATTTCGGCTCCAAGGTGTACAAGACCACCATCCCGCGCTCCATCCGCATTTCGGAGGCACCCAGCTACGGCCAGCCCATCAATTTCTATGAACCCAAGGGCAAGGGCAGCGAAGCGTACATGGATCTGGCAATCGAATTTGTCAAGAACAACCGCCCGCACGAGCCCAAAAAGGCCCGCAGAAAAAGTGCACCCGTCGCAGAGCAGACGAAAAATGCTCTGGAAGATTAAACCTCAGGGGGAACATGAATGGCAAGAGGAAAAGGAGGACTTGGCCGCGGGCTGGACAGTCTGTTTGAAGATGCCGCCCCGGTTTTTGAGTCCGGTGCAAAGGTAGACACCTTGCCTCTGCGTGAGATCGAACCGGACCCAGAACAGCCGCGCAAGACCTTTGACGAACAGGCGCTGGGCGAGCTGGCGGCCAGCATTGCAGAGCATGGTCTGCTGCAGCCCATCGCGGTGCGTCCGCGCCCGCGCGGCGGCTACAGCATCGTGGCGGGTGAGCGCCGCTGGCGTGCCTGCCGCATGGCAGGGCTGAACGATGTGCCGGTGGTCATTAAGGAAGTCAGCGACGAGCAGGCCATGGAGCTGGCTCTGGTGGAAAACCTGCAGCGCGAGGATCTGGACCCGGTGGAAGAAGCAACCGGCATCCGGGAGCTGATGACCCGCTGCGGCCTGACGCAGGAGCAGGCGGCACAGAAGCTGGGCAAGAGCCGCAGCGCACTGGCCAACAGCCTGCGCCTGCTGAACCTGCCGGAAAATGTGCTGGAACTGCTGAAAAGCGGCTTTATCAATATCGGCCACGCAAAGGTGATCCTGAGCCTGCCCACACCGGAGTTGCAGGAGCAGGCGGCGCAGATCATTGCGGACAACCAGTTGAATGTGCGTCAGGCCGAGACGCTGTGCAAAAAGCTGGCAAAGCCCGCAAAGGAGCCCAGAGAACCCAAGCCGCGGGGCACTCTGCCGGTGGAGGTGGAAGAAAGTCTCAAGCAGGTGCTGGGCAGCGAGGTGAACGTGGCTTACCACGACGGCAAGGGCAGGCTGACCGTGCATTTCTATTCAGACGAGCAGCTGCGGGCCTTTGCCAACCTGCTGGGACAGTACCAGAACGAAGAATAAAGCGATCCAAGGCGGGCGACCGTCTTTGAACGGCACAGGGGAGGGGATCTTCTGTGCGAACCGAAATAGAGCAAGGAGAGTCAATCATGCTTGATATCAAATTTGTCCGTGAAAACCCGGACGCTGTCAAGGAAAACATCAAGAAGAAGTTTCAGGATGCAAAGCTCCCGCTGGTGGACGAGGTCATCGAGAAGGATGCCAAGTACCGCGCATGCCTGAAGGAAGTGGAAGCCCTCAAGGCTGCCCGCAACAAGCTGAGCAAGGCCAACGGCCCCCTGTTCGGCCAGCTGAAGAAGTGCACCGATGAGGCACAGAAGGCTGAGCTGCAGGCTCAGATCGATGCCAACAATGCCGCCGTCAAGGCCGATGCCGACAAGATGGCTGAGCTGGAAAAGGAAGAAGAGACCCTGTCCGCACGCATTCAGGAGATCATGTACACCATTCCGCAGATGATCGATCCCAGCGTGCCCATCGGCCCGGATGATACCTATAACGTGGAAGCACAGCGCTTTGGTGAGCCTGTGGTGCCCGATTTCCCCATTCCGTACCACACCGAGATCATGGAGAGCTTCGACGGCATCGATATGGACGCTGCAGGCCGCGTGGCCGGCAACGGTTTCTACTATCTGCTGGGCAACATCGCCCGCCTGCACGAGGCTGTGCTGGCCTATGCCCGCGACTTTATGATCAACAAGGGCTTCACCTATGTGATCCCTCCCTTCATGATGCACGGCAACGTGGTGCAGGGTGTTATGTCCTTCCCGGAAATGGATGCCATGATGTATAAGATCGAGGGTGAGGACCTGTACCTGATCGGCACCAGCGAGCACACCATGATCGGCCGCTTCATCGACCAGACTCTGGACGAGGCCACTCTGCCCCTGACCCTGACCTCCTACAGCCCCTGCTTCCGCAAGGAAAAGGGCGCTCACGGCATCGAGGAGCGCGGCATCTACCGCATCCATCAGTTCGAGAAGCAGGAAATGATCGTGGTCTGCCGCCCCGACGAGAGCGCTGACTGGTACGAGAAGCTGTGGAAGAACTCTGTGGAGCTGTTCCGCAGCATGGAGATCCCGGTGCGTCAGCTGAACTGCTGCTCCGGCGACCTGGCCGACCTGAAGGTGAAGAGCTGCGATATCGAAGCATGGAGCCCCCGCCAGCAGAAGTACTTCGAGGTCTGCTCCTGCTCCAATCTGGGCGATGCACAGGCACGCCGCCTGCACATCCGCGTGAAGGGCAAGGACGGCAAGACCTATCTGGCCCACACCCTGAACAACACCTGCGTGGCACCTCCGCGTATGCTGATCGCCTTCCTGGAGAACCATCTGCAGGCCGACGGCACCGTGACCATCCCCGAAGTGCTGCAGCCGTATATGGGCGGCCTGAAGGTCATGGTTCCCACCCACAAGAAGGGCTGAAGAATTGACCGGCTTTTCCACAAGGCTCGGATAAATGGTTGAAAAATCCCGCTTTCTATTCAATGGAAAGCGGGATTTTTGCGTATCTTCGTTTGTATTTTGGATGACACGAAAAAATATGATTTTTTTAAAAATATGTGTTGACAAAAGGGGTATCTGTGGGTATAATAATAGAGCACTGTTCAAGTGCACAAACAATATGTGGCGGTATAGCTCAGTTGGCTAGAGCATTCGGTTCATACCCGAAGTGTCACCGGTTCAAATCCAGTTACCGCTACCACTTTTACAGAGTTTCGCTAAGGTTAGGGGGACGGTCGTCTGCAGTAGTGGACGATGGAAGTCGGAGGTTTTAGCGAAGCTCTGTATTTCTAAGGCCCGTTGGTCAAGCGGTTAAGACACGGCCCTTTCACGGCTGTAACATGGGTTCGATTCCCGTACGGGTCATAAAAACGCCTTTGCGCATTGCGCAAGGGCGTTTTTAATTTGACCCATACGGGAATCGAACAGGGCGGCGGTGCGCAGCGCCGCAACCAAAGCCCCAGTGGGGCTTTGGTTAGCCCGCGGGTCCCAACGGCTAGGAATGTCTACCGTGGTAGTTGCCGCTACATTCGCTCGGGGGATTTTTAATTTGACCCGCACGGGAATTGCAGCTGAGCTGACCGCCGCCAGCGAGCAAAGACTTCCCCCGGTCGGGGGAAGATGTCGCATAGCGACAAAAAGGGGAGTACAGGGAAGCGAAGCTGGGGCCGTGGTCAGCGGAATGCGAACGCCGCTCCAAGGCGTGAAGCATACGCTGGGAACCACGACCCGGGACAGGGCGGCGGTGCGCCTTCATCTTGAATACCACATGCCAGTTTATGGATAAAAAGCCCGGCAGGGGAACACGTTCAGGTGCTCTTCTGCCGGGTTTTTCTGCATTTTTCCGCAGATCTCCGACCTGAAATAGTAACAAAATTATGTCAATGAGACATCAATCCTCCATTTTTAACTGCGAAAATTGACTTGCACACCAAAAAATCCGGGATATTCCAGCACTTTCCATATAAATTCATGACAAAGTTTGGTAGAAATAATATTTTGTATACAGGCTGCACTTACGTTACAATACAGATGATATACCAATTGTACGAGCAGAAGGGAGGAAATGGAGTCCACAAGGGCGGTTTTCAATCACGAGTACGGGCCGGTGGCGGATGCAGCGTGCAGTTTTTGCATCATCTGTTCCCATCGCCTGATGCTTAGAACGGGAGGATGTCAATGGAAGTCTTTTTGCAAGCACTGGTAAACGGGATCCTGCTGGGCGGTTTCTACTCCCTGATGGGTATGGGCCAGAACATCATTTTCGGTGTTATGAACATCGTCAACTTCTGCCACGGCGAAATGTTGATGGTGGGCATGTACATCACCTATGTTCTGTATACCTACTTTGGGGTGGACCCCTATGTAGCCCTTCCCATCGTCGCAGTGCTCATGTTCGGTCTGGGTGCGCTGATCCAGTCCACTCTGATCACCCCTTCGCTCAAGACCAAGAGCTTTACGAACCTGCTGTTCCTCACCGTCGGTCTGGGCCTGCTGCTCACCAACGGCGCTCTGGTCATCTTTGGTTCCACCTATTATAAGATCATTACCCCTTATTCGCAGACCTATATCCCGCTTGGCCCGGTCACCATTGCACTGCCGCGTCTGGTCAGCTTCCTGATCCTGATCGTGGTTGCCATTGCACTGTTTGCCTTCCTCAAGTATTCCACCACCGGCAAGCAGATCCGCGCCGTATCCCAGAACCCCATTGGTGCTGAGGTCGTGGGCATCAACGTCAAGAAAATTTACATCCTGACCTATGGTCTGGGCGTTGCTCTGGCCGGTATCGCCGGTTCTCTGCTGACCCAGTTCTACACCATCTATCCCACCGCAGGCGCAAGCTTCGGCTTCCGCGCACTGATCGTCGTGGTCGTGGGCGGTCTGGGCTCCATCCCCGGCGCATTCTTCGCCGGTATTTTCCTGGGCCTGCTGGAGCAGATGAGTGCATTGTTCATCAGCCCGTCCTACAGTGATATGATCGTGTTCGTCACCTTCATCATCATTCTGGTCGTGCGTCAGGTCATGATTCTGAGGAGGCGATAAGATGGATACCAGAAAAGCAGTTAAAACCTATCACCGCAATCTGGCGATCGTTCTGGCTATCATCGTCGCCATCTTCGCAGCGATCCCGCTGGTCGTGGATAAACCTTACATCATCAACATTTTCGTTCTCACCTTCTATATGTCCACCCTGTCCATGGCGTGGAACATTCTGGGCGGCATCACCGGCCAGAACTCGCTGGGTCTGGCCGCTTACATGGGTCTGGGTGCCTATGTGTGCTGTCTGGTGGTCACAAAGACGGGCATGAACCCCTGGGTGGCTGCTGTGCTGGATATGCTCGTTGTGGGCGTTGTGGCCGGTGTCATCTTCTTCCCCAGCCTGATCCTGCGCGGCCCCTACTTCACGCTGGTGTCCATCGCGTTTGCCGAGTCCATCCGTCAGTTCATCATCAACTCGGAGTTCTTCGGCCGTGCATCCGGTGTGGGCCTGCCCTTCGGCAAGGACTCCTTTGCGCAGTTCCGCTTTACCAGCAAGGTGCCGTACTACTACATCGGCTTCATCATGATGGTGGGCGTTTACCTCATCATGAAGAAGATCGGCCGCTCCAAGCTGGGCTTTGCACTGCGCACCATCCGCGAGGATGAGGACGCTGCCGCCGCCATCGGCATCAATCCCACCAAGTACAAGGTCATTGCCGTTGTCATTTCGGCTATCATTGCCGGTCTGGTCGGCTTCTTCTACGTCAGCTACATCCGCTACATCGACCCCGATATTATGATCCAGTCCAAGTCCACTGAGATCGTGCTGCCGGCAGTCGTGGGCGGCGCTGCCTACATCGAAGGCCCGCTGATCGGCGGCCTCATCATGATCCCGCTGAGCGAACTGCTGCGTGCAAACTTTGCCGCCATCCTGCCCGGCATCAACATGCTGATGTATGCCATCGTGCTGATCGTGGTCATCCGCTTCCGTCCGTCCGGTATTCTGGGCTGGTACATGAACTCGAAGGTCAAGACCTTCATCGATGAAAAGATCCTCAAAAAGCCGTCTCTGGACGTGCTGGAAGAGTATGAGCTGATGGCAGACAAGGGAGGGAAGTAATCATGGCAGAAAAGCCTATTATTGAAGTCCAGGGCCTGACCAAGCGGTTCAAGGGTCTGACCGCCGTGCATGATGTTTCTTTCTCGGTGGAGAAAGGCTCCATCACCGGCATGATCGGCCCCAACGGTGCTGGTAAATCCACCACCTTCAACATGATCTGCGGCTACTACCCGCCCACCGAAGGCAAGATCTTCTACAATGGTGAGGACATCACCAACAAAAAGGCGTATGAGTACACCAACATGAAGATCGCCCGCACCTTCCAGATCATGAAACCTCTGAAGAACCTGAGCGTTCTGGATAACGTCACCGCCGCCGCCTACTTCGGCCACGCCGGTGCAAAGAGCGAAAAAGAGGCCAAGGAGCGCGCCATGGAGGTGCTGCACTTCACCGGCCTGTACGAAAAGCGTCATGTGATCTCCAAGGACATGGGCACGCCGGACCAGAAGCGTCTGGAAATGGCCCGCGCTCTGGCCACCAAGCCCGAAGTGCTGTTTCTGGACGAGAATATGGCAGGCTTGAACCCGGCTGAGACCGAAGAGGCCATCCAGCTGATCCGCAAGATCAACGAGTCCGGTGTCACCATCCTGCTCATCGAGCACATCATGAAGGCGGTCGTGAGCCTGTGCGAGAAGGTCATCGTCCTTCACCACGGCGAAAAGATCGCTGAGGGCACGCCCGAGCAGGTCATGAACGATCCTTACGTCATGGAGGTGTACCTGGGCACCAAAAAGGAGGGCGCAAGTGCTTAAAGTTGAAGGTCTGAACGCCGGTTACGGCTCTGTGAACATCCTGTGGGACATCGGCTTTGAGGTGAAGGATGGCGAGATCGTTGCCATCCTTGGCTCCAACGGTGCCGGTAAGACCACCATGGTGCGCACCATCACAGGCATGGTCAAGGCCAGCTCCGGCAAGGTGGAGTTCAACGGAGAGGACCTCTCCGGCAAGAGCTCCCGCGTTATTCTGGACAGCGGCATCGTGCAGGTGCCGGAAGGCCGTCAGCTCTTTACCGAGATGACCGTGCTGGAAAATCTGGAACTGGGTGCATTCAATAAGGAGACCAAGGCACATTTTGCAGAAAATCTGGAAAAGTGCTATAACTGGTTCCCCAAACTGCGCGAGCGCGCAAAGCAGGCTGCCGGCACCCTGTCCGGCGGCGAGCAGCAGATGGTGGCCGTGGCCCGTGCGCTGATCGGTATGCCCAAGCTGCTGATCCTGGATGAGCCCAGTCTGGGCCTTGCCCCCAACATCGTGGACGACATTCTGGAAGTGGCCAAGACCATGGTGAAGAATGACGGCATCTCGGTGCTGTTGGTGGAGCAGGATATCACCAAAGCCCTTGCAGCGGCTGACCGCGGCTATGTCATCGAGAACGGCCGCGTGGCACTGGAAGGAACCGCCGCCGAGCTTTCGGCAAACGAGCACGTCAAGAAGGCGTACCTCGGCATCTGATTTTGGAAACTGGATGTCCGGCGGGCACTACTTCACACGGTGCGGCGGGGCATCTCGGATTAACAAGCTGTTTTTTACAAACAGAATTGGAGGACAATTATGAAAAAGATCTCTCGTAGAAGCTTCCTGAAGGCATCCGCTGTTCTGGGCAGCGCAGCTGCTCTGACCGCCTGCGGCGGCTCTTCCGCTTCCACCAGCACTGCAGCATCTACCAGCACCGCAGCATCCGGCAGCACTGCAGCAGCCAGCGGTGATACCATCAAGATCGGCACCATCTACGCAATGTCCGGCGGCAACGCAGCCATCGGCGAGAACATCCTGCGCGGCATCGACTTCGCAGTGGACGAGATCAACAAGGCAGGCGGCGTGAACGGTCAGATGCTGGAAGTTGTCCGCGGTGATCACGCAGGCGACGCAGCCACCGGTAAGTCTGAGGCAGAGCGCCTGATCACTCAGGAAGGTGTCAACGTCATTATGGGCTGCCATATGTCCGTTGTTACCGAGGTCGTGGCTCAGGTCTGCCAGCAGTACGGCATCCCCATGATCACCGCTATCTCCACGCTGGACCGTCTGACCGACGAGGACCACAAGGACTACGATTACTTCTTCCGTCTGTGCCCGCTGAACTCCGTCTACGTGGAAGATATGCTGAAGTATCTGCAGGACTCCAAGGAGCAGACTGGCAACGAGATCAAGAAGGTCGCCATCTTCACCGATAAGGCTGCCATCGGTCAGGAGCTGATCCGCTGCGTCAACCTGTTCGCACCCGATTACGGTCTGGATGTTGTGGCCGAGGTGGACTACAGCTCCAACGCGACCGACCTGTCCTCTCAGGTGCTGGCTCTGAAGCAGGCTGATCCCGATGCCATCCTGTGCGACTCTTACATCGGCGACGCTACTCTGTTCGTCCAGACCCTGAAGGAGCAGAACTACAAGCCCAAGATGATCGTTGCCAAGGCAAACGGCTTCACCGATCCTTCCTTCATCCCGAACCTGGGCGCATCCGCAAACGGTGTGGCTTCTGTTGTCGAGTTCAACCCCGACCTGACCAACGGCGTGGAGATCAACGAGGACTTCAAGAAGGTCTACAACGTCAACATGAACGGTCACTCTGCTGAGTCCTACACCGTTGTGTGGCTGTTCAAGACCGCCATCGAGAAGGCTGGCTCCACCGACGGTGCTGCCGTCCGCGACGCTCTGGCAGAGCTGTCCATCGACGGTGCATTCGAGGGCGGCCGCAAGATCGTTCTGCCCTACTCCAAGATCGAGTTCGCTCCCGAGTACGAGATCGGCGGCGCAAAGCACTACCGTGACAACACCTACGCTTCTGTTGCAATCGCACAGGTGCAGGATCAGGAGTGGAAGACTGTCTGGCCTTTCGAGTTCGCTTCCTCCAAGATTCAGGAAGTCACTCTGGGCTGATAAAGTTACCCCAAAGAACACAGCAGGCGAGCCGCCCAATGGGCGGCTCGCCTTTTGGCGTGTTGCTTCCCGTGTAGAGCGTATTCGAGTAGGGGATAGGCTGTGTGGCTTTTATGAAGTCGTTCTCCGCCGGGTATGTTCTCTTTTGCGTGCCAAAAGAGAACCAGAAAAGCACCCGCTACTTTCGAAGCGCGGGAGGCACGAATTAAGGGCTACTCGCCCTTAATAATCCCAAAGCAGTAGGCTCCACCCCAAAAAGCTGGAGATTCCCGCCTGTTCGGCGTGAAGATCTCTTAACCGCTTTTGGGGGTTCCGCCAATCAGAAGTCGCTGCGCGACGGCCGCAGGCCGACAGCAGCAGATGCCGCTTCCCGCCACGACCCCTTCCCGTGAAAAAGCAGCTCAGAAAAATCCGCAGATTTTTCTGAGCTGCAAATAAAAATAAATTTTCCGCTAAACATGCCCAGAGTAAAACGGAGGGCATTCTAAATCGTCAACTCTTCTGGATATAGGTAAAAATATCCTCCGGCACTGCCGCCAGTGCATCCGCACCGGCAGCGGTCAGCTCTGCGCGGCCCCGGAAGCCCCACAGCGCGCCCATGGCGGGCAGCCCGGCATTGTGCCCGGTGAGGATGTCCACATCGCTGTCGCCCACAAAAAGGGTGGCAGAGCGGTCTGCACCGATCTCGTCCATCAGCGCATACAGCCCGGCGGGGTCCGGTTTGGTGGGCACGCCGGGCCTGTTGCCGCGCACAGCGGCAAAGCGGCCGGTGCCGAAATAGTGGGCGATGATCTTGCCGCAGAGCGGGTCGGCCTTGTTGGAGAACACTGCGCACTGAACACCCTGTGCCCGCAGCTCGTCCAGCAGCTCCGGGATGCCGGGATAAGGGGCCGTCTTGTCCTCCTTGTGGGCGTCGTACCGGGCAGTGAATTCAGCTAGCGTGGCCGCCAGCTGCTCCGGCGTGCGGGCATTTTCCGGCGAAAAGCGCTCCACCAGCTTCGGGATGCCGTTGCCCACCATGTGCTTGAACTGTTCCACCGTAAAGGTGGGCCAGCCATGCTGTGCACACACCCAGTTGCCTGCATCGGCAAGGTCGTCGATGGTGTTCAGAAGGGTGCCGTCCAGATCGAATAATACAGTTTTTATCACAGAAAAAGACTCCTTACAGTTTCAGAAAAGCAAAAAAGGCAATTCGATGCACTTTACGCTGCGCACCCTGCACTTCACCCCGCCCGGAAAGGTGAGGGTGAGATTCGTGCGGTGCACCGCCGCGGCCCATGGCGACTGCATGGCCGTCAGGGCCGGAACAGGGCAGAGCACGCAGATGTCGTGCAGATGGAAGCCGTGCTGCCAGCGCAGGGTCAGGCGGCCGTTTTGCAGCCAGATGCCCTCTTTGCGCCAGCCGTTGTACGCACCCACCAGCAGGGCGGAAAACACAGCGGAGACCACCAGAAGCGGCACCGTGAGGGCGGGCAGGGTGTAGCGGGATACCGCTGTCAGCAGCAGGCACAGCCCGCAGGGGATGCCGGCAGGCAGAAAAAACGCCGGGATGCTGCGGCCTGCGGTGTCCACCGGGGCTTTTGGCGGCAGGGCGAAGCCGGGCAGCAGCTCCTGTAGAAAAGGGCCGTCCTCCCGCCAGACCAGCAATGGGATCTCCGGCTGGCAGCTGCCTGCCGTGACGAACACCGGGCAGCAGCCCAGCGCCCATGTGGCAGGCGAGCGGCGCAGGTCCGCATAGCTCAGGTGCTCCAGCGCAAGGCGCATCTCGTACCGGTGCACAAAGCCGCCCCGGCTGCCAAGGTGACTCTCGGTGCGCCACACGGTGTAATGGGCCGCATGGGCCGCGCTGCGCGCAAGGCTTGCGCAGAACAGCACACCGCCCAGCACCAGCAGCCATGCTGTGCCCATGGGCAGCCAGCGCGCCGCCCACGCTGCAATGCGGTTCAGGTGGGCAAAGGCCGCCGTCTGGGCATCCGGCACATAGGGCCTGCTCTGTTTGATGGCCAGCGCCAGCAAAGCAAGGGTGGAAAGGCCGTTGGCACCCAGCACCGCAAAGGCCAGCTTTTCGCCGCCGCGCGGGGTGTGGGCCACAGCATCCCGGCGCGGCATCATGCGGTCAGCTAAAAACTGCGCGTTCTGCGCGCTCAAAAGCAGGGTCAGGGTGCGCTTCTGCCCGGCAGGGTACAGCACCACCCGGCTGGCACCGGCCAGCCGGTAGAGCAGGGGCCGCTCGATGGTGAGCGCTGCCAGCTGGCTGGCTTTCAGGCAGCGGTCCAGCCGCACGCCCAGCCGCCAGCGCACCCGCAGGGTTCCCTGTGCATCCACCCGCCAGCGGCCTGCGTGCAGCACGGCGGCGCTCACAGCGGCAAGCACTGTCAGCAGCGCCGCACCCTGCACCAGAGCCGTGCGCAGCGCCGCCCAGTTGCGGGCAAACAGCACCTGCAAAAGCGGCAGCAGATACAGCAGGATGGTCTTGCGCAGAAAATGCAGCACCGCAAACGGGTGGAAGCCGCGTTCGGTCATGGCATTTCCTCCATCAGCACAGCGGCAAGAGCCTGCGCCTGCAGGGCATCCACGCCCGGCAGGAACAGCTGTACGCCCGGGCCGTGCACCACCAGCACGCTGCACCCGGCCAGCCACAGAAGCGGCGTGCGCAGGGTCCACACGCCAGTCACGGCCCGGCGGGGAAGCTGCCGTGTGATGGGAACGGCGATACCGGCCCGCACGGCAGTGTTCCGGGCGGTGAGCACTGCGGTAAAGCTGCAGGCTCTTGCCCACGCGGCGAACACAAGGCACGCCCACAGGGCACAGAAAATACACCCGGCAAACAGGCTCTGCCAGAACACAAAAGGCGCGCAGAACACGCCGGGAACAGCGGCCCAGACGCACAGTACGGCCCGGCCCTTGGGCGGGATGATCAGCGCCGTGCGCAGCAGGTCACGTTCGGTCATTTGCCGGAAAGGCCCCAGGCATCCATCAGCAGGTGCAGGGTGTCATCCTGCGTCAGGCAGAGGATGCGGTCCCACGGCAGTAAGGTGGTGTTGCCGTGGGGGATGATGAACTCCGCATCGCGGGTGATGCACACCAGAATGACGTCGCCCGGCATGGGGATGTCCTTGACCGCCTGCCCTGCAAACTTGAAGTTCTCCGGCAGCAAAATTTCGTTCAGGCTGGCAGTGCCGCCGCCCAGCGAGAGCAGCTGGCGGATGGTATCCGTCTCGATCTCGCGCTCAAGGATGTGGCTCAGGTTGTCGGTGCCGCACACTACGGTGTCCACGCCTAAGGTGTGCAGCAGCTCGCGGTTCTTGGGGTTGGAGGCCCGGGCCACGGTGCGGTTCACGCCAAACTCCCGCTTTGCGATCTGGCAGGCAACAAGGTTGTTCTCGTCCGCACCGGTCACGGCCACAAAGGCATCGCAGCTGGCAACGTCGGCCGTGCGCATGGTGTCAAAGCTGATGGCATCGCCGCAGATCACCGGGATATCCAGCGAATCGGCCAGCGAACGGCACAGCATTTCCTGCGGTTCAATGATGGTCACTTTGTGGCGGTGGGCCAGCAGGCTCTGGGCCAGATACATGCCCACCTTGCCGCCGCCTGCGATACAAACTTTCATATGCTTCCCTCACTTTTTACTTTGCCAGTGCGCGGAACACCGATTGCTCGGTGAGCACCGTGGGGCAGATGGTGTCGATCTCGTAAGCCTTGTGGTACAGCACCTGCAGGTGCGGGTCGGACACGCGGCAGATCACCTTCTCACGGCGGAAGATGCTTTTTGCGATCTGTGCCGCCATCAGATTTACCGAGTCGTCCTCGCTCACAGCGGCCACGGCATCGCAGCTGTCAATGCCGCCCTGCCGCAGGGTATCCGGGTCGGTGGGGTCGCCTACCAGAGCCGTGCCGCCAAAGCTGTAGTCGTCAAAGGCATCCAGACGCTTGAGCTGTTCGGGATCCTTTTCGATCAGCGAGATATCATGGCCGATGCGTTCCAGATCGCGGATGAGGGAAGCGCCCACCTGGTCGCAGCCGATCACCAGAATATTCATATGGATTCACCTCGTTGTAGAATGGTTCAACAAAAATACCAAGGGTGTTTAAACGCTGTTTTGATTTGCGGATAAAATAGAAGGAAAAGGGTCTTTGCATCAGTATAACACATTTCCCAGCGCAGTAACAGCCTGCAGGGCAAAAGTGGCGGCGGGCGTAAAAATTTTCGCATTCTGCGTGCGTGCAGAGACATAGTATGGTATACTGGAAGAAAATAAGCTGCTGTGCCTTTGTGCACAAGGAGGGGTACTTACGTTTTTTGAGATCATCAAAGCCATCCTGATGGGCATTGTGGAGGGCATTACCGAGTGGCTTCCCATTTCGTCCACCGGTCATATGATCCTGCTGGAACAGATCGTCAAATTCAACGCAAGCGAAGAGTTCATGTCCATGTTCCGTGTGGTCATCCAGCTGGGTGCCATCATGGCCGTGGTGGTGCTGTTCTGGGGCAAGCTGTGGCCCTTTGGCATGAAGCAGGGCAGAGTCATTTCCAAGCCCAGCGTGTGGAACCTGTGGTTCAAGGTGGTAGCGGCCACGATCCCGGTGCTCATCATCAGCCCGCTGGACGACTGGATGGAAGCTCACTTCTACAATTACATCACGGTTGCCGCGATGCTCATTCTGTATGGCGCGCTGTTCTTTGTTGTGGAGAACCGCCGCGCCGCGCCGCACGTGAGCCGGCTGGAGCAGATCACCTACCGCGATGCCATCATCATCGGCCTGTGGCAGTGTCTGGCCATCATTCCGGGCACCTCCCGCTCCGGTGCCACCATTGTGGGCGGCCTGCTGCTGGGCCTGTCCCGCGCCTGTGTGGCAGAGTTCACCTTCTATCTGGCCATCCCGGTCATGGCGGGCGCATCCCTGCTCAAGGTGGTCAAGTTCGTTGTCGGCGGTTCTGTGATGACCGGCACCGAGGTGGCTGTGCTGGCAGTGGGCTGTGTGGTGGCCTTTGGCATGAGCCTTGCCGCCATCCGCTTCCTGATGGATTACGTCAAGCGCCACGATTTCAAGTTCTTTGGTGCCTACCGCATCGTGCTGGGCATCATTGTGCTGGCAGTGGCGGCTGCGACGGCAATCTTCTGATTTTAAGCGGAAGAATTATTTTTATAATTTACAACCCCGGAAAATCTGCGGATTTTCCGGGGTTGTTTTTTCACGGGAAGGGTCGTGAAGGCAAGCGGCATTTGTTTTTTTACGGTGCTGTGAGCGGCAAAAAATTTCGATGCAGCCAAGGCGGGTGCGCCCTCTGCGGCAGCGCTGACGCGATGCCATTGTCTGCCAAAGGGCACAGGACTTTGCCAGATTTAAAGATGCCGCTTTTACGGAGTGCGAGGGCTTTCTGCGCTGGATGGACTGGCACCCGGAAGCGAGGACGTGGAGGGTGTGCCCGCCGCCCTTTACGACAGCACTTTTTCTTTGCAAAAAGATGTGCTATACTACAAAATAAGAGAGTATGCGGCAGCGTGCCGCGCAAACAAAATGGAGGAAACTGCTATGGAAGCATCCAAGGTCTATTATACAGATTTCCGCTGCCCCGTGGGCACCAGCCTGCTGGACAAGCTGCGCCGCGTGTGCATCGCCGCCGGGATCAAGGATATTGATATGGATGGCAAATTCGTTGCCATCAAGATGCATTTCGGTGAGCTGGGCAATCTGGCATTCCTGCGCCCCAACTACGCCAAGGTGGTGGCTGACTTGTGCAAGGAGCAGGGCGGTCTGCCGTTTCTGACCGACTGCAACACCCTGTATCCGGGCAGCCGCAAGAACGCACTGGAGCACCTCACCTGCGCCCAGCTGAACGGCTTCTGGCCCATGACCACCGGCTGTCAGGTCATCATTGCGGACGGCCTGCGCGGCACCGATGAGGCAGAGGTTCCGGTGCCGAACGGCGAATACTGCAAGACGGCAAAGATCGGCCGCGCCATCATGGATGCGGATATCTTTATCAGCCTGACCCATTTCAAGGGCCACGAATCCACCGGCTTCGGCGGTACTCTCAAGAACATCGGCATGGGCTGCGGCTCCCGCGCGGGCAAGATGATACAGCACGCCGCCGGACACCCGGAGGTGCAGCAGAGCCTGTGCCGCGGCTGCCACCGCTGCGCCAAGGAGTGCGGCTCCGATGCCATTACCTACGATGCAAACAACAAGGCCGTCATTGACCAGACCAAGTGCAAGGGCTGCGGCCGCTGCATCGGTGCCTGCAACTTTGACGCCATCTATTCCCAGTGCGACAGCGCCAATGAGATGCTGGACCGCAAGATGGCCGAGTATGCGGCTGCCGTGTGCGCCGGCCGTCCCTGCTTCCATATTTCTCTGGTGCAGGACATCAGCCCCAACTGCGACTGCCACTGCGAGAACGATGCTCCCATCCTGCCGGATATCGGCATCTTTGCGTCCTTTGACCCGGTGGCGCTGGATCAGGCCTGCGCCGATGCCTGCCTGAATGCACAGCCGCTGCCGAACAGCCAGCTGGGCCAGAACCTTGCAAAGCCCGGCTGGAACTGCCACCACGACAACTTCAAGGATTCCAACCCCAATATCGAGTGGAAGGCCACGCTGGAGCAGGCCGAAAAGATCGGCATGGGCACCCGCCAGTATGTGCTGAAGAAGGTCTGATGCTGCAGGCGGCCCCGGCCTTTTCCGCAAAAACAAAAAGAAGCTGACCAGCCCGGTCAGCTTCTTTTTACGTTGGGTTCACTGGCCCGCTGCGGGCACGCAGTCGTCCAGCACGGTCTGCAGGGCCTGCCAGTTCTTCAGGGTGCAGCCGGGCAGGGTGTCCGGGTCAAGGCCGGCATCCTCAATGCGGCCAGCCATGCTGTCCTTGTCGCTCAAAAGGCTCAGCGCGTCCGGCTCGATCATCGTCCAGGCCTCGGCAAAGCTTTCCTGCTCATCAGCGTCCAGCGTGTCGTACCAGCTGTAGAAAGCTTCCTGCACGGCTTCCGGGGTGCGGGAGGCAAGGCGGGCGTTTTCTGCCCACTGCAGCAGGGATGCCGCTGCGATCACCGATTTGAGCGAGCAGCCGGAAACACCCGGCCCCCAGCCCAGACAAGGCTCAAAGGCGGCAGCGGTGCCGGTGATGGAGAAGATGGAGTTCTCGTCAAAATCGCCGGGGTTCAGGCCGGAGGTGTCGGCCCGGGTGGTGGAATCAGGCAGGTCTTCGCCGGAAGCAGCGGAGCTTGCAGAACTGCTGGCAGAGCTTGGCGCTTCGGAACTGCTGGCGGTTGAGCCGCCGCAGCCTGCCAGAATGCTGCAGGCCAGCGCTGCGCAGAGCAGCAGCGAGAGGATGCGGGCATATCTCAATTTCATAGTAGTGTCCTCCTTGAGCGGTGCCGCAGCCGGGCCGCAGCACTTCAAAACGATACACCTTAAGTATACGTTCTGCCGCGGCGGTTGTCAATCGGACAGCGCAGAACGAATTTCAAGCGGGAAATATGCACCCTGCACAAAGAAGGGATGCATTTTTGGGAACTTTGCATTCTTGACATTTTTTGCAAAAATCGGTTGACTACAAGTATAGTGTCTGCCCACGTCAGCCGGAAAGGAAGGAAACGCCCATGAAGCACCGCATCACAGCCGCATTGGAGCGGTTCTCCCGCGCAATGCTGGCACCGCTGAGCTATCTTTCGGCGGCGGGCCTGCTGCTGGTGGTGGGCGCACTGCTTACCAGTGCGCCGCTGGCCGGGGTGCTGCCCTTTTTGCGGTGGGAGCCGGTGCAGCTGGCGGGCGGGATCATTTACAAATGCCTCACGGCGGTCATTTCAAATCTGAGCGTGCTGTTCTGCACCGGTCTTGCGGCGGCGCTGGCAAAGCGGGAAAAGCATCAGGCGGCGTTCATCGCCCTGATGAGCTATCTTGTCTACCTGACAGCGGGCAATGTAACGCTGACCGAGTTGGGCCTGCTGGCGCAGCCGGATGCGCTTACCGGCCTGTACAGCGCAGGCCAGACCATGGTGCTGGGCATCCAGACTGTGGACACCGGCGTGTTCGGCGGCATTCTGCTGGGCCTGCTCACCGCCTTTGTGTATGACCGCACCTGCGAAAAAGCCCACCGCGGCATTCTGGGCGGTGTGTTCTCCGGTGCGCGGTGGTCCTTTGCCTGCATGGCGGCACTGGCGGCGGTGTTGGGCTCTGGGGCCTGCTTTGTCTGGCCGCCTATCCAGAAGGCCATTGCGGCCGTCACCGGCTTCATTGCCGCTTCCGGCAATATCGGGTTGTTTTTGTACGGCTTTCTGGAACGGCTGCTCATCCCTACAGGGCTGCATCATCTGGTGTATATGCCGTTCCAGTTCTCGCAGCTGGGCGGTCAGCTTATGGTGGGCAGCGTCACCTATACCGGTGCCTATGTGGTCATGATGACCGAATATAACCTCGGCCTGCCGTTTTCGGATGGCATCGTGTGGATGTACACCGGCTTTACCAAGACCTTCGGCTACTTTGGCATTGCGGCGGCATTCATCTTCTGTGCCCGGCGGGGCAGCCGCAAAAAGACTGCCCTTCAGCTGCTGCCGCTGGCCTTTACGGCATCGCTGGCTTCCATTACGGAGCCGCTGGATTTTCTGTTCTGCTTCTCGGCACCGGTTTTGTGGCTGGCGCACGCAGCCATCTCCGGCAGCTTCATCGTGTTGCTGCACCTGTGCGGAGTCACGGCGTTTACCTCGAACCTTCTGGGGTCGCTTGTGATGAACCTTTCCGCTGGTGCGGCCCGCACGAACTACCCGGTGCTGTATCTGCTGGGCCTTGCCCAGATCGCGGTGTATTTTGTGGTGTTCACTGTGCTCATCAAGGCGCTGGACCTGCCTACACCGGGCCGCCGCCCGGAAGAGCCGTCCCGGCCGGAAAAGGCCCTACCGCTGGACGAGCAGGGAGTAGAAAAGCTCATTGCAGCCTTTGGCGGGCGGGAGAACATCCGCACGGTGGACAACTGCTTTACCCGCCTGCGTGTCACGGTGAACGACCCGGCCTTCGTCAAGGAGCAGGCCCTGAAAGCCCTGCCCTGCAGCGGTGTGGTGCAAAGCGGCTGCGATGTGCAGATCGTGTACGGCATCCGCGCGCCGGAGGTGCGGCAGGCGGTGGAGCGGCGGCTGAACAGGGTGGTCTGTTGACCTTTGGCGGACGGGCAACTATAATAGGGAAAAAGCGGCTTCCCGCGCAGAGCGAAAGGATTTTTTGTGTTCCACCGATTTATAGTCGCTGCGCGACGGCGATAAGCCGACAGCAGCAACATGCCGTTTCCCGTTACGACTTTTCCCGTGAAAAAGTAACTCCGAAACGACCGCAGTCGTTTCGGAGTTACAAATTTAAAAATAATATTTCCGCTGATATTGCCAAAGCGAACGCGTCGGCAATTTTAAATCGTCCGGCGGCTGAAAGGATACACATGCAAGAACAAGCAGTTTTTACGCAAAAAACAGAGCCTGTACCGCCAACCGGCCGCTTTGCCCCCAGCCCCAGCGGGCGGCTGCATCTGGGCAATCTGGCCTGCAGCCTGCTGGCGTGGCTCAGCGCAAAAAGTCAGGGCGGGCGCATCGTGCTGCGCATTGAGGATCTGGATGCCGAGCGCTGCCCGCGCATCTATGCTGACCTGCTGGAACAGGATCTGGACTGGCTGGGCCTTGCGTGGGACGAGGGCGGCAGCACCGGCGGGCCGAACGGCCCCTATTACCAGAGTGAGTGCGCGGAGATCTACACCGCAAGCTACAAAAAGCTGGAAGAGCGCGGCCTTGTGTACCCGTGTTTTTGCTCCCGCGCCCAGCTGCACGCGGCCAGCGCGCCCCATACCTCGGACGGCAACGTGGTCTATCCGGGCACCTGCCGCGGCCTGACCGCTGCCGAAATTGAGGAAAAACGCAAAAAGAAGGCCCCTGCCTATCGTCTGATGGTGCCGGACGAGGACATCACATTTGTGGATGGCTGCATGGGCCCGCACACCGAAAATCTTTTGCATGACTGCGGTGACTTCTACCTGCGCCGGGCGGATGGCGTGTTCGCCTATCAGTTGGCCGTGGTGGTGGACGATGCCCGCATGGGCGTTACCGAAGTGGTGCGCGGTGCAGACCTGCTTTCGTCCACGGCACGGCAGCTGTATTTGTACCGCCTGCTGGGCCTGCAGGCACCGGGGTTTGCCCACTGCCCGCTGCTGCTGGCCCCGGATGGGCGGCGGCTCTCCAAGCGCGACGGCGACCAGAGTCTGGAAAACCTGCGGGAAAAGTATACCGCGCAGGAGATCGTGGGCAAGCTTGCCTACGCCTACGGCCTGCAGCCGGAGCCTGCGCCCCGCACACCGGAAAGCCTGATCAAGGACTTTTCCTGGGCAAAGGTACCAAAGCAGGATGTCTGCCTGCCGGAGGATCTGTTCTGAACAAAAAAAGATGCGCTGTCCCTCGATGACAGCGCATTTCTTTTTTATAGAGATTCAGATGCGGCGCATCTGCGGCAGATCGTTGGTGTCCATCATACGGCTGAACGCGGTATCCAGTGCCAGCGCCAGCAAAGCGCCCAGCGCTGCATCGATGCAGCTGTGCTGCTTGAGCAGCATGGTGGAGCATACAATGGAGATGCACAGCACATCAGCGGCCGGGCGCATCCAGCGGAACCGGGGCTGCTCAAAGATGCGGCAGCGGTGATAGGCCAGCATCAGCGTGACCGAGTTGAACACATGGATGGATGGGCAGACATTGATGGGTGTGTCGGTGCTGTACAGGAACCGCACCGCACGGGCGAAGATGTCTGTGCCCGGCACATAGCAGGGGCGCAGATTCAGCCCGGTGGGCAGGATCACGTAGCAGGCCAGCGCAATGGTCATACCGCTGAACAGCGGCATACACAGCCGCCAGAAGTCCTCCCGGGGTGCCTTCCACAGAAGGAAGAACAGGGTGAACGGGATCCACGGAAACCATGCAAAATAGGGGATGACCGCATATTTGCAGAAGGGAATCAGATCGTCCAGCCGGCAGTGCACGAGGATGTGCGGCATATGGATCTGGGTGTTCAGGAAATTGAATGCGGAAAGATAAAGTATGAGATACAGCGCCATGAAGCAAAGCGGATGGCGCGAAAACCAACTGCGTTTCATTGAAAAAGCCTCCTTTTGCAGAAGTGAAAGCTCTTAGCACTGTGAAATTATACGCCGGGAATATGACAAAAACAAGAACGAAAGCAGACAACATTGCTGAAAAACAAATAAATTATTTGTGCGTATTGCGTAAAAAAGAGCCTGCCTTCGCGGCAGGCTCTTATAAAATGCAGAGGAAAGATTCAGATGACCTGCTGTTCCAGCCACTTGCCGCGCACGAAGCGTACAAAGAAGCACAGGGAGCGGAACGCCCAGTCCAGATACATGCCCATCCAGATGGCCAGCAGGCCGCCGTGGAAGGCCAGCACACACAGGTAGCAGAAGCCCACCCGGAAGGCCCACATGGACACGATGCTCACGGTCATGGTAAAGCGGGCATCGCCTGCCGCACGCAGGATGTTGGGCATGGTAAAGCTGGAAGGCCAGATGAACAGCGAAACGATGTTGAACCACACCATCACTTCCAGCGCCATGGCGTAGGCTTCCGGCGAGAGGCTGAACAGGCCCAGTGCAAATTTGTTGGCAAACAGGAAGGCCGAAAGGTTCATGAACCATGCGCCGCAGTAGGCAAACAGCATCAGGCGGCGGGAGTAATACACGGCCTGATCTTTTTCGCCTGCGCCAAGGCACTGGCCCACCACGGTCAGCGCAGCCATGCCCACGGCGTTGGCCGGGATGTTCAAAAAGGTGGTGGTGGTGTTTGCCACGGCGTTGGCCGCAATGGCGGCGGTGCCCAGAGTGGAGGTCAGGCTGGAAACGGACAGCTTGCCGATCTGGAACATGCCGTTTTCAATACCGGCAGGGATGCCCACCCGCAGGATCTGCTGGATGAGCCGTGCCTTCGGGGCAAGGGCCTGCAGGCCGTCCACCCGCAGCGGGCAGGCGGGCCGCTGCAGCAGGTACAGCACAGCCACGCAGGCAATGGCGCGGGACACAAGGCTGGCTAGTGCGGCACCCATCACGCCCATTTTGAAGCCGTAGATCAGCACGGCGTTGCCGCCAATGTTCACCACATTCATTACAAGGCTGGACATCATGCTGATCTTGCTGTTGCCCTGCGCCCGGAACAGGGCCGCACCGGCGTTGTACAGGCCGATGAACGGGTAGCTCAGGGCCGAGAGCAGGAAGTAGGTCTCGGCATAGCGCATCACGTCCACGTCGATGGAGCCGAAGATGCCGCGCAGGATGGCATGGCGGCCCGCCACCACAACGGCGGCCACCAGCAGGCTGAAGCTGGACAGGATGAACAGGATCTGCGCCGCTGCATTCTTGGCATCCTTTGGCTCCTGCCGGCCGATGTACTGGCTGGTGACCACCGCGCCGCCGGTGGCAAGGGCGCTCATGATCTGGATCATCAGGGTGTTGAAGCTGTCCACAAGGCTCACGCCGGAAACAGCGGCTTCACCCACCGAGGAGACCATCAGCGTGTCGGCCAGACCGATGGTCACGCTGAGCGCCTGCTCTGCGATCAGCGGCAGCAGCAGGGCAATGAGCTGCTGCCGGGTGAACAGCGGCGGCTTATGGAACGCGGGCGTTTTGGTTGCTGTCATAGGTTCCTCCGTAACGGTGACAAGATACACTTGGATACATGATCTATATCATACAGCAGAACGCGCAGAATTACAAGAGAAAATCTTCTGTCAGGAAAATTCCTGACTGGGGGTCAGGCTGGTGCCGTAATATACGATATAATCATACGGGACGGTCGGCCCGAACACCGTCTTGTCTGGGTACTTCCTCAGCATGTCCGCTTTCAGGTCGGCCGGGGTCTCGGGCACACCGGCGCAGAGCGTATCGGAGCACACGGCATTCCAGAGGCCCGCAGAGAACGAGGTGCAGTTGTAAATGGCCGACCAGTGGTCTGCGTTGGCCAATGCCTGATTTACAGCGTCTAGCTGGCTCTGGTCCAGTGAGACCTGAATGCCGTAAAGATTCTGATAGTAAGAAGCGTTCAGGTAATATTTGTAGTAGCCCTCCAGATTGTACCAGATGCCGGAATGCTCGCAGCGGTTGCCGCGGGTGCTTACGGTGATGGACGTATCCGGCGCAATGAGCAGTCCGCCCACATTGATATCCTGCTCCGAGACATTGGTGATGGTGAGGAAGCTGTGTCCGCTGGTGTTGAGGGGAACATCGCCGTGGTCATCGGCGCGGGCAAAAAGCCGCAGCACCGCAACGGCTCCCTCGGCAGGGGCATCACCGTAGGCCTGCGCAGGGGACTTGTGGTCTGCCTGCGCAAAGTGGTACGGCCCGCCAAAGTTGGTGGTAAAGCCAACGACATTGCGCATCAGGTCGGCAGAACCGGTGACATCTGTTACCACCTTATCCTCTTTTGCGGCGGGCTGTGCGGCCTTGGGTTCCTGTGCGTAGGCGGGCAGGGCGCACAGGCAGGCCAGCAGCACGCAGCAGGAGAGGATGCGGAAAAACTGTTTTTTCATAGATGCCTCCATTTGTGTTTTTTTTCAGGTAAAGCTTACCGTTTTTTGCAGGGTCTGTCAAGGAATGCGGCAGGCGGAAAAGCCGCGCCGCAGCGTGTTTGTTCCACTTTACCCGTGCAGGCAATTGTGCTAAAATAAACCTGAGGTGCACTGCGCTTTGCAGGAGAGGGGAGTGCACTGTGGTAAATGAGATAAGAAATAAAAGGTAAATCAGAACCCAAAGGGGGAACAATATGCCAAAAGCAGCCCATAAGGTGGTCGTGATCGGCCACCGCAACCCGGATACCGATTCCATCTGCTCGGCCATTGCCTATGCAGAGTTGAAAAACAAGACCAGTGATCTGGTCTGTGAGCCCCGCCGTGCAGGCAAAATGAATCAGGAGACCGAGTTCGTGCTCAAAAAGTTCGGGGTAAAGCCCCCGCGCATGTGCACGGACGTGAACCCGAAGATCCGCGATGTGGACTACCGCGAGATGCCCGGCATCCCCGGCTCCACCAGCCTGCGCAAGGCATGGGAGATCATGCGTGACAAGCAGATCGACACCCTGCCGGTCACCAGCCCGGACAACGAGCTGGAGGGCGTGATCACCGTGAAGGATATCGCCACCGCCAACATGGACGTGTTCGACACCGGCATCCTGGCCAAGAGCCAGACCACCTACCGCAATATTTTGGAAACGCTGGGCGGCACCATGGTGGTGGGCCGCGAGGACGACGTGTGCACCACCGGCCACATCCGCATCGGCACCGCCACGCCTGAAATGCTGGAAAATACCGTGGAAAAAGGCGACATCGTCATCCTGACCAACCGCTACGAAAGCCAGCTGTGCGCCATTGAAAAAGAAGCGTCGCTGCTCATCATCTGCAACGGCTCCAAGGTGGGCCGCACCATCCAGCGCATTGCCGAGGAAATGGGCGTGGCCATCATGTCGGCCCCGGTGGACACCTATGCCGCCGGTAAGCTGATCAGCCAGTGCGCTCCCATCTCCTACTATATGACCCGCAGCGACATCATGAAGTTCACCCTCGTCACCCCGGTGGCAGACGTCACCCGCGTGATGGCCAAGGTACGCCACCGCTATTTCCCCATCCTGGACGAGGACGGCAAATACTGCGGCATGGTCAGCCGCCGCAACATCATCAATCTGCAAAAACGCCGCATCATCCTGGTGGACCACAACGAGGCCACCCAGGCCGTGGAGGGCTTCGATCAGGCCGAAATTCTGGAGATCATCGACCACCACCGCATCGGCAGTCTGGAGACCAGCGGCCCGGTGTACTTCCGCAACCAGCCGGTGGGCTGCACTGCCACCATCATCACCCAGATGTACGACGAGAACGGTATGGAGATCCCGCCGCAGATCGCAGGCCTTCTGCTGGCGGCCATCCTTTCGGATACGCTGGTGTTCCGCAGCCCCACCTGCACCCCGCTGGATGAGGCCCTTGCAAAGCGTCTGGCAAAAATTGCCGGTGTGGACATTGACGAGTTTGCCAGCGAGATGTTTGAAGCAGGCGAAAAGCTGGACGGCAAGACCGCTGAGGAGGTGTTCCTGCAGGACTTCAAGGTGTTCATGTGCGGCGATATCCGCTTTGGCGTGGCGCAGGGCAGCTACATGACCCGCAAGAACCTGCTTGCCGCCGAGACGCTGCTGCAGCCCTATCTGGAAGAAGCCCGCAACAAGCAGAACGTGGAGGACATCTACATGCTGCTCACCGACGTGCCCAAGGAGGAGAGCGTGGTCATCAGCGATGGCCGCTATGCTTCCGAGGTGCTCTCGGACGGCTTTGAGACCCAGCCTGCCGAGGACGGCAGCTTTACCCTGCCCGGTGTGGTGAGCCGCAAAAAGCAGTTCATCCCGGCGCTGATGACCGCCTATCAGGAGCTGTAAGATGTTTGATTTTCTGCATAAAAAAGCACAGGATGCCACGCCGCCCGCCCTGCCGGAAGGCACTGTGCGCCGCCGCTACTCCATTGAGGGGCAGGTGCAGGGGGTGGGCTTCCGCTACCGCGCCCGCTATGCGGCCCAGACGCTGGAACTGACCGGCTGGGTGGAGAACGAGGACGACGGCAGCGTGACGCTGGAAGTGCAGGGCGACCCGGAAAAGTTCCTGCGGCTGTTCGCCATGATCCAGAAAAGCGATTACATCCAGATCACCGGCATCCGCCAGAAGGATCTGCCGCCCGACCCATGGGAGCGGGGCTTCTCGGTAAAAGGGTATTGATCTGAACTGCAAACAAAAAAGCTGACGCGAAAGCGTCAGCTTTTTTGCTCTTTCTAAATTTATCAACCTGCCGTTTTCAGCGGGGAATTGTCTGTCCAGATGGTGCCGTCCAGCAGCCGGGTCACAGCCAGAGTGCCGTTTGCGGAAACACGGGCCGGGTCCAGCGCGTAGAAATCGCTCTCCTTCAGGTTCGCGGGGTCTGCATCCGCACGGATGCCCACCACACAGACCCAGTGACCATAGGCGGCGCTGGTGGCGATATGGGGGTAGTTCACCTCGTTCCAGCCGGAACTGGTCAGGTGGTATTCATAGCTGGAGGTGCGGTTCGTGTGCCGTTTTACGCCGCTCACCGCGGTGTTTTTCAGATGCACGATCACCGGCTTCCCGGCGGAAAGCTCGGTGTAAAGCTTCTGCAGGCACTCGGACAGGCTGCCGGAATAACCGTAGTAGCCGCCCGCAGACCAGACCGCACCGTTTGACCACATGCCGCTGCCGGAGGAAACCTTTCCATCCAGAATGGTGCGTGCATAGCGCAAGGCGTACCAGCTGCATTTGCCGGAGGTCTGGTTGCCGATGGAAAGGATCTGGCTGGTGCTGAAGTCCAGCATCCGGATGCCGTGCGTTTCCTGCAGGGCAGCTGCGTGTGCGTGGGGAACGGCCAGAGCCAGCACAAGGCACAGCGCCAGAACTGCCGCCGCCAGCCGCTGTGCCGCGCGGGCGGGACAGTGTTGCATATTGAGCCACATCCTTTGTTTTTTCTACGACCTTATTTTACCATGCAAAAATGGTAGAATTGTGTAAAATCGTAATTTTTTGAAAGAATTCTGAAAGATGGATCGGAACACAACATCTGTCCAAACCGGGAAGGACTGTGCCCCGGAAAAGAACAGCATGGAGCTTCCGTCCGGAAGAAGATTTTCCAGCACGGTAAAGAACCTTTGCGAAATAAGGACGGTGTATCTCAATACTGCAACAAAAAGCCGCTGTTTCGTTGATTTTGAACGAAAATGTTTCGGAAACTTTATGCATCTTCTCGATTGACAAAACCAACTGCTGTCGGATAAAATAAGGCCAGAACGACACCCGTTCTGTAGTGCGAAAAAACAGCACTGAAATGAGACAAATCAACAAAATCTTGAAATGACAGGAGGCGCTTTACAATGAAAAAGCTGAAGAAATTTGCTGCCCTGCTTCTGGTGGGTGTGATGGCTCTGGCCCTGCTGACGGCCTGCGGCGGTGGCGGCGGCTCCACAGATGAACAGAAAGAGGCGGCAATGCTGACGGCGCTCACGAGCAGTTCTCAGTGCAGCGAAACCGCTAAAACCAATGATCCGGAGCTTCGCAGTGCGCTGCTGACGGATCTGAATGCGCAACTTAAAACTGGCAGATTCAAGGGCGACGTTAAGGTGACGGGTATTACACCCCCAGAAGAGAACATTACAATCACGGTAATGACGGATTACCGGAACGGTGAGCGCTTGCAAGAATTGATTAAGATGATTACCGACCACATTGGTAGAGTATATCCCGGTACGAATGTCAATGTAAATGCGAATGGCTGCTGGACCAAGGTTGCCGTTGTTGTTTAGAGCAATGAGAAGGGCACCTATTTGGCCGTGGCACTCCAGCTCAAGAACCTTGCATACCCCAAAAACTAAAATTTCTCACCCTTTCTCCCCGGAGCGTGGCTGCAAGGCCGCCCTTCGGGGCTTTTGTTATGTTTGGAGTAAACTCCCCCAGTCGCCTGCGGCGACAGCCCCCTCAAAGAGGGAGCCTTTCCCGGCGGCAAAGCTTCCGGCTCAGGTGCAAAGCTTCCGGTTTCGCCAGAGCCTCCCTCACTGAGGGAGGTGGCAAACCCGCAGGGTTTGACGGAAGGAGTTCGTCCTGCTCCGGGGCCTTTTTGCGTTTAGGGACAATTGCCAAAAAGAACTGCGGAATTTGGGCGATCTGCCTGTTGACATGCGGGGGGGGGGTATGGATAAAATAAATTCAGACGGGTAAAGCGATTTGGGGTCGCCCAAACCGTCAGAATTTGAAAACAGGAGGAACATTACAATGAAAATGTTCAAGCGTTTCGCAGCCGCCCTTCTGGCCGGCGTGATGGTTCTGGCAATGCTCACCGCCTGCGGCGGTGGCGCTGGTGGCCCTGGTGAAAGCGAGTTCGAGAAGAAAGTTCAGGATGTATATATGGCTGCGCTGAACAAGGAATACGGCACAGAATGGTCCAATAACAGTGAAGTCAAGGAACTGGCAACAGAAGCACTGAACAAAATTGCAGACGGCAAGATTGCATTGACTGCTGTTACTGCAGAGAAAAAAACCGAGAAAAACTACGTAGGTGCAGTTGTTTGTGTTGAGAATGCGAAGCAGAACGCTCAAGTGTACACGGCTGTTTACTATGAAGAAACAACGGCAGGAACGATTACGGTTAATTCTGATATGGTTGAGTTGATGAAGACTGCAACAGATTTCGTAATCGAAGCTGGTAAAAATAATAACACGAAAATCGAAGTTACTGGTTTGGGTGTTGGCACTAAGACCGTTGGCGGAAAGACCTATGTTGCAATTGGCTATAAACTGAGCAAGTAAGCGGATTACAATTAAACTATTGCCCCGAGGAGCATCCCGCTCCCCGGGGCTTTTTTGCGTTTAGGGCAAACTCCCCCAGTCGCCTGCGGCGACAGCCCCCTCAAAGAGGGAGCCTTTCCCGGCGGCAAAGCTTCCGGCTCAGGTGCAAAGCTTCCGGTTTCGCCAGAGCCTCCCTCACTGAGGGAGGTGGCAAACCCGCAGGGTTTGACGGAAGGAGTCTGCCCCGCCGTTTTTTTGCGCCTTTTGGCAGAGATGTCGTTTTCAGGTACGACCTCTTTCCATGAAAAAGCATCTCCGAAACGACCGCAGTCGTTTCGGAGATGCAAAATTTAAAATAATTCTTCCGCTGATATTTGCCAAAGCGAACGCGGCGGCAATTCTGAATGGTTTCTCTGTCAAACCGTGTCGTTTTGTGGTACAATAAAAACGTATTCTGATGTGAACAGGAAAGGACGTTTCCATGCAGCTGTTTGAACTGGTGTCCCCGCGGCTGTTCCGCCCGCTGGCGGGGCCGAACCGGGCTTTTTATGCGGAATTGCTGCTTCTGCTCTGGGAGGAGTGCCGCCACACGGCGGATTACAGCATTTCCCGTGCGGAGGCCGTCTGGCGTGCCGAGGATTACTTTGCCGCACTGGCAAAGCCCCTTGCGCTGGATGCCGACGGTGCGGGCGATGAGGACGAGCAGCCCACCCGCGACCCTCACACGCTGGCCGTGGGCTTTCTGCTGCGGCTGCGCCGCACCGGCTGGCTGGAAGAGCAGCCCGGCAGCTACGAGGGGGAAGCGTCCCTTGCCTTTGCGCCGGAGGTAACGCCGCTGCTGGAAGCGCTGGAAGAAATATTGAACCCCCGCGTGGTCACCTACACCGGCAAGCTGTACAAGGCATGGCAGCTGCTGGGCAGCATCGGGCAGGAAAAAAGCCCCTATGAGAACGTTCTGCGGGAGGTGGACGCAGACCTTGACGCGCTGAACCGCTCTCTCCGGGCGCTCAATGCCTCCATCGGCCACTATATCGACCGGCTCACCCGCAACCGCACCCCGCAGGAGGTGCTGGAACTGTTCGACCAGTACGAGGAAAAGGTGGTGGCGGCGGCCTACCACCGCTTCAAGACCAGCGACAACCTGTTCAACTACCGCGCCTATCTGGAAGAAGAGCTGGACGACTGCGAGGAGAACTACCTGCCGCAGCTGGCCTTTGATTATGCCCGGGTGGAGCGCTGCGCCCCGAACGAAGCGACACCTGCCGTGCGTGCACTCATCCAGAAGCAGCGGGACGCGCTGGAAGAGATGAGCCTGCTCATGCGCGAGATCGATGCAAGCCACATCCGCTACCGCAAGCGGGCTGTGCAGCGGGCACAGTTCCTGCTGCTGAGCGACCGTTCTTCGCAGGGCAGCGTCACCGCCCTGCTGCGCCGCTACGCCGAGGACATCCGCACCCCGGAGCAGCTGTTTGAGCCGGACGACGGCCCGGTGGCAAAGCGGCTGCATCTGTACCCGGCGGCAGTGTTCGGGGAGAAATTCCTCTACCCGCCCGCTGCCCAGCGCACCGCCGAGCCGCTGGCCCCGGTGCGCGCCGAAGTATTCGATCCGGAACAGCTCAAAAAAGAGCAGCAATTGCTGCTGGATTACGCCCGCCTTGCCGTTACCGAGGAGAACGTGGCCCTGCTGGCCCGGCAGGCCCTTGCCGCCCGCCCGCAGGTGAACGCGGCACTTCTGGCAGACGAATACCCGAACGATTTTGCCCGTATCATCGGCCTGCATACCTACTCGCAGTCGCCGCACCGGGATTATGACATTCAGCTCACCGGCAATTGGGTGGAGCGCGGCGGTTTCCGCTTTGAGGACTTTGTCCTCACCCGCCGCAGGGAGGAAGAAAATGGCAACCATTAACATGCTGGAAGAAACCGCGAATTACCTGCTGAACCACTGCTTCGTGCTGGGCGGCGTGGAGGATCAGCGGGCAAAATATCTTTATGTGCAGGACCATCTGGATGAGGTGCGCGCTGTGTTCGCCCCGCTGGGCTATTCTGTATTGCTGTACCCGGCACCCCTGCAGGCGGCGGCGCTGGTCAACGGCCACGAGGGCAGTCAGGCTCGGCTGCTGAAATACGAGAGCATCCTGCTTTTGGTATTGCGGCTTTTGTACCTGCAAAAGCGCGAGAGCCTTGCGGCCAATGCCGACGAGGTGCTGGTGACGGTGGAAGAGGTGCAGACCGAACTGCAGAAGATGAATCTGCCCCGCCGTCTGGACCAGAAAACGCTGGAAAACCTCATGCGCACCCTGCGCCGGTACAATCTGGCGCGGCCTGTGGGGCGGCTTTCCGGGCTGGACAGCCGCATTGAAGTATTTCCCACCGTGCTGCTGGCCCTGCCGGATGCCGACCTTGCGGATGCCGCCGCCGAGAGCGGGCGCACCCGCACAGAGCTTGGCCTTTATGAACGACCGGAAGAAGCAGGGGAGGGTGAAGAATGATCGAACTCAAACGGCTGAAGCTTATCAACTGGCACAACTTTGAAAATGTCACCTTCGACTGCGCACGGCTCACCTATATGATCGGCGTGAACGCCGTGGGCAAGACCACCATTCTGGATGCCATCCGCTACTGCCTGACCACCAACCGCAATTTCAATGCGCTGGGCAATAAAAAGAGCGGCCGAACCCTGCAGGGCTCTGTCCACGCCAAGCAGCGCGGCGAGAACGCCTACCGCCGCCCGGGCCATACCGTGGCCTACATCGGGGCGGAGTTCTGGGACAGCGTCAAGCGCACCCCCTTCGTCATCGCGGTGCGGGTGGAGTCCGAAGGCCCCATGCAGGAGCTGCACCCCGGCGATCAGACATGGTATCTTTCGGAGGACGGCTGCACGCTGGAACAGCTGCCCTTCATCGACCCCAAGACCGGTGCACCCAGCGCAAAGGAGGACTTCAAGCCCGCAACGGGCCGTCTCTCCTACACCCGCAGCCCCAGCGAAGCGCGGGACCGCATCTGCCGTGCGCTGGGCATCGGGCGCGCCTCCAGCCCCTTGGGCAAAAAGTTCAATGAGGTGTTCCAGATGGGCACCAGCATGGACGAGATCCCCAACTTCCGGGAGTTTTTGTACCAGTATATCCTGCCCCAGCCGGAGCTGGATCTGGACGCTTTGCAGGGCGACCGGCTGGAACTGGAAAATCTGCACGCCGTGCTGGCCGAAGCACAGACCCGCGCCGACGCGCTGGAAGAGATCGTGGATTTTGGCCGCGAAGCTGCCGAAAAGCAGACCCAGACCCTTGTGAACCGGGGCGCGGCGCTGCTGGCCCGCGCCGCTGCCGACGGCAGCGAACAGACCGTCTGGCAGGAGCATCTGGATGCGGGCCGCCGCCAGCTGGAACAGCTGAACGCCCGCTATGCCGAGGCCAAAAATGCCGAAGCGGAAGCCCGCCGGGCCTATCTTTCCGCCCACGGTGCCGCCAGCGCCAGCGGCGAGGGCCGGGCACTGGATGCCCTGACCGAGGAGCTTTCCCGCCGCAAAACGGCGCTGGATACCGCCGCACGCAAAGCCGAAAAGGCAGAAAGTGCCCTTGCCCGCACCCAGAGCCTGCTGGCTGTGCTGCGCCGCAGCGGCTTTGCTGCCGGCATCAAGGCCGAAGAGCTGACGGCGGACACTCTGCCGCAGCTCACCGCATGGCTCTCCGCGCAGGAAAAACCGCTGGAGGAAGCCTATTTTGCTGCCCGCCAGAACACTGCTGCTTTGCAGAAGGAGCAGGCCGGCAAGCGTGCCGAGCTGGACGCGGTGTCCGGCGGCAAGTGGGTCTACCCCCACGGCGATGCCGCCACCCGGGTGCGGGATGCCGTGAATGCGGAACTCAAGAGCCGGGGCATGCAGCCGGATGCGAAAATTTTCTGTGAACTGTTGAACGTGGAGGACGAAAGCTGGCAGGACTGCGTGGAAGCCTGCCTTGGCGACCGCCGCTTTGATATCCTTGTGCCGCCCGCCCACTACGAAGCCGCCAAAAGCGCCTTTGTGGCTCTGAAGGACAAGGTAGGCCCCATCAGCCTGCTGGACACCCCGGGCATCCGCAAGGCCAACCGCCGCGCCGACAAGTACGGCCCGGACAGCCTTGCCGCGCAGGTGAGCAGCGAAAACCCGCTGGCTGCACAGTATGCCCAGACCATTCTGGGCCGCATCGTCTGCTGCGACACCCCCGATACGCTGGAACAGCATCCCGACAGCGCCACCCGCGACCTTCTGCGCCACCACCCCTTCCGGCTGGAACGGCTGCGCACCCCGCAGCGGTATATCGGTCTGGACGCACGCCGCGCCCGCGCCGGGGCGCTGGCGGCCGAGCTGGAAGCTCTGGGGGAAAGCGCTCGTGCTGCCGCCCAGACAGAACAGAACCTGAAAGCCGCCTATAACCAGTACCAGACCCTGCTGCGGGGCACGGCACTGGACGAGCTGGCTGCGCTGTGGGATGCCCGCGCCGCACTGACTGCCGCACAGAATGCTGTGACCGAACAGGAAGCAAAGCTCACCGAGTGCCGCGAGAACCCGCTGCTGCAGCAGCTTTACAAGGAGGAAGAAGCCCGCGAAGCCGCGTGGGAGGCTGCCCGCGCCGCCGTGGAGCAGGCGGGCGGTGACATCCGCGTGTGCCAAAAGCAGATCGCCTCCTGCGAAGCGGAGCAGAAAAAGGCAGGGGAAACGGCACAGCAGAGCGCCGATGCTGCCCGGAGCTTCTTTGCGGCGCATCCGCTGGTGGAGCCGCTGGCCCGCACCCGGATGCTGGCGCTGGCCCCGGCAGATAAGCCCCGCGCCGCCGCACAGGCTGCGGAAAAGGCGCAGGCCAAGCTGGACGATGCGCTGGCCGTCTATCTGACCGGCACGCTGGAACCGGCCCAGAAAGCCTACAACGAGCACTATGTGTGCGATTATCCGCTGGGCCTTGCAGGGCTGGACCAGTACCGCGCCCAGCACGAGAGCCTTGTGCGCATCGATCTGGAACGCTACGCCGCCCGTCTGGAGCAGGCCCAGCGGGACTGCAAGGACCGCTTCCGCAAGGATATCCTGTTCCGCATGAAGGACGATATCTTCAACGCACGGCGGCAGTTCCGGGAGCTGAACAAGGTGATGGAACAGCTGACCTACGGCGAGGAGGTCTACCGCTTTGAGCTGGAGCCCAGCCGCGACCCGCAGCTGGCGGCCTTCTATCAGGTCATCGTGGACAAGGGCAACCAGCAGATGACCGAGGGCGACTCGCTGGACAACCTTGCCGCCACCGCCGACCCGGCTTATGAGCGTCAGGTGGACGAGCTGATGGAAAAAATCATGGCGGATGTGGACGAGAACACCCGCGCCCGGCAGGAGGGCCGCACCGGCGGCGTGACCCTCTCGGACTATGTGGACTACCGCACCTATCTGGATTACGACATCAAGGTGACGAACCGGGTCACCGGCCAGCAGGCATACCTGTCCCGGGTCAGCCGCGACTCCTCCGGCGGCGAGAATCAGGCCCCCTTCTATGTGGCCATCTGCGCCAGCCTGCTGCAGATCTATGAGAAGAGCGAGAACAGCATCCGTCTTGTGCTGCTGGACGAAGCCTTCAGCAAGATGACCAGCGACCGCATCCGCCCCATGATGGAGCTGTTCCGCCGCCTGCAGCTGCAGGTGCTGCTCATCTCCACCGTGGAAAAGAGTACCGCCATCCAGCCCTACTGCGACATCACCTACTCCATCGTCCGCCACGGCGACACCAACGCAATAGCGCCCTTTGTCCGCCTTGCGGCGGAATGATGTGCGCATTGTATGTGCAATGATGTCTGCCTGCGCCGGAAATGAACGTGGAACGATCAAAAATGCCCGCCGCGTTGCTTTGGGCATATTCAGCGGAAAAATGATTTTAAATTGAGCGACACCGGGCAGCCTGCGGGCTGCCCGGTGTCGCATTTTCACCAGAGAGGCCGCAAGGGAAAACGGCATCTGCAGCGCCTGTTTCCTACGGAAACAGCGGCACTGTGGATGGGCTGCCCGCTTGACGTTACAAGCCCTTTCGTGAAAAAGCAGTTCCGAAACGCCCGCAGGCGTTTCGGAACTGCAAATAAAAATAATAATTCCACTGATGATGGCCAGAGCGCAGCGGAGGCCATTTTAATCGTCAAGGCTGCCGTAGAAGCCCCGCTTTTGTCGCGCTTTACCGTAAAGGCAGCACATCTTCGTCTTCGTTGATCTCTTCTATGGTGCCATCGGCAAAGTACCAGCCTTTGCCGTACAGCGCCTCGCTGCCGTCGGCGCACAGGATATACGAGCCGTCCGGCAAAGCGAGAAAATGCCGCTTTTTGCTGTCGGCAAGGGCGATATCCTCCATCTTCTGTCCGTCCAGCAGATGATCCCGGATGAACTGGTAGTGGGGCAGGATGCGGGTCTCGGTCAGGCCAAGGCCGCTCATCCAGCGGGAGTAATGGGGGTCGGCGGCTTCGCCCGGTTCCTCGGGCGCGGCGTACACGATGTGGGCGGCGTTCATGCTGCCGGCACTCACGCCCAGCACGATGCCGTGGTAGTTGTGGAACAGCCCCGGCAGGCCCAGCTGAGCAAAAAAGTGGTTCTGGGTGGGCACGTGCCCGCCGCACAGCATCACAAAGCCGCTCTGGGGCAGAAGAGAACCGATCTCCTCGGCATTGCGGGCATCGCAGGGGATGAGCGCCGTCAGGGGCAGGTGGGCGTTCGCAAAGCTCTGGGCAAACACCCGGCACATCTCGTCGTTCTGCTCGTAGGCATAGGGGTCTGCCGCAATGGCAAGGCCCAGCACGGCGTGATCCGGCCAGACGGCCCGCAGGTTCGCCACAAAGTGGTTGCGCGTGTCCAGCACCGGAATATCCGGCCCCGGCTCAAAGGGGCAGCCGCTGGGGCTGCTGGTCAAAAACAATGTCATAATGATTCCTCATAAAAAGTGAATAAAGGCTGTGTCCATTTTAACACGATTTTGCTGCCAGCGGCAGAGCCAGAATCACCAAAAAAATCCCCTGCTTTTTGCCGTTTCGCAGAAAGCAGGGGATCTTATCATGCCTTGCGGTAATGGAATACCTTGTCCTTGGTGAGGAGCATGGCTGCGCTCACGGCCAGAGCCGCCAGCTCGGCGGCGGTGACGGCCAGCCAGATGCCGTCGATGCCCAGCAGCAGCGGCAGCAGGAGAATGGCGATCACCTGAAACGCCAGCGTGCGCAAAAAGGAGATCAACGCGCTGGTCACGCCGTCGCCCAGCGCCGTGAAGAAGGAGGACGCATACACGTTGAAGCCCATGATGAGGAAGCTCAGCGCATACAGCCGGAAGGCCCGGCTGGTCAGGGCCAGCAATTCCGCGTCGTAGCCCACGAAAATGCGCGCCACACAGGGGATGATGAACATGGAAGCCAGCGTCAAGGTCACAGCCACCACGGCGATGAGCCGCAGGCTCTTGCGGTAGAGATTGTGCACCTCGGCGTGGTTGCGGGCACCGTAGTGGAAGCTGACGATGGGCGCACTGCCCACGGCATAGCCCACGAACACCGCCACGAACAGGAAGGCCGCGTACATGATGACACCGTAGGCGGCCACACCGTTCTCACCGGCCAGACGCAGCAGCTGGTAGTTGTACAGGATATTGACCAGCGACATGGAAAGGTTGGTCATCAGCTCGGAAGAGCCGTTGATGCAGGCATCCCGCAGTACTTTGCTGTAAAAACTGGTCTTGCACAGGTGCAGGCGGCTGGAGTTGCTGCGGTCGATGAAGTAGAACACCGGCAGTACGCCGCCCACCAGCTGGCTGATAAAGGTGGCAATGGCCGCGCCCTCCACGCCCCAGCCCCAGATACCCACCATCAGCACATCCAGCACCATGTTGGTGCAGCCCGCGCCCACGGTGAACCAGAAGCCGAGGTGCGGCTTTTCGGCGGTGACAAAAAAGCTCTGGAACATATTCTGCAGCGCAAAGGTGGGCAGTGACACCATCAGGATGCGTCCATAGCGCACCGCGTAGTCCAAAAGCTCCCCCTTTGCGCCCAGCAGCACGGCAATGGGCCGCAGGAACACAATGCCCAGCACCGCCAACACACTGACCGAGACCAGAGCCGCCAGCAGGAACAGGGTGAAATAGCGGTCGGCCTTTTTCTGGTCGCCCTCGCCCAGCGTGATGCCCACGATGGCGCTGCCGCCGGTGCCCAGCATAAAGCCGATGGTGCCCAGCAGCATAGGCAGCGGCATGATGAGGTTGACCGCCGCAAAGGCCGTCTTGCCCACAAAGTTGGAGACACACAGGCCGTCCACGATGCCGTAGATGGAGGTGAACAGCATGGTGCCGATGCAGGGCAGCACGAACCGCAAAAGGCGGGAATAGGTAAAATGATCGGAAAGCTGGATCCGCTGCTTGGACATGGCGTCCTCCTTTCTGCACAAGGTGCAAAAAACGGGCCGGATAAATGTCCGCGAGTACACGCCCGGCCTCGATCTGCTTCGTCACTACGGCAACGAAACCTCCGGCGGGGCGCTGTCTGCACGGCATCTTATCCGGCCCGTTTCAAATTACGTTGAAAACGGTCCTCCGATGAACTGAAAAAGAGCATATCAGAATTTATTTTTGTTGTCAAGGCAGAAAAATCAAAAAATCGGCATTCGAGGGTCAAAATTCATAAACTGTCTCTTTCCAACGTTTATCAAACCTGTTAGAATGATAAAAGTTTTTTATGGATCCGGAAAGGAGAACTCCTGTTTTGATGAAACGTTTTTATACCGCCATCGTGCGCCGCCGCAGGCTGGTGCTGGCGGTGTTTGCACTGACGGCTGTGCTGAGCGTGTTCGCTGTGCGTCAGGTAAAGGTGGATTACGATATCAACGACTATCTGCCGCCGGAATCCCCCTCCACCACCGCCATCGAGGTGATGAACGGTGCTTTCACCGGCGGCATCCCCAACATGCGGGTCATGGTGCGGGATGTGACGGTGCCGCAGGCGCTGGAGTACAAGGAAAAGCTTGCCGCCATCGATGGAGTGTCCTCCGTTGCATGGCTGGACGACAGTTTGGATGTGACAGTGCCTTTGCAGATGCAGGACACCGCCACGGTGGAGAGCTATTATAAGGATGGCTGCGCCCTGTTCACCGTGACGGTGGAGGACGAGAAGCGTCTGGAAGCCGTGGCTGCCGTGCGGGATCTGATCGGGGAGGGCAACGCGCTGGAGGGCGCGGCAGTCTCCACTGCCGTTGCCACCAACTCCACCGTGACCGAGGTGGCAAAGATCGCCGCCATCGCGGTGGTGTATGTGCTGTTCATCCTGATCCTGACCACCGATTCCTGGGCGGAGCCGCTGCTGGTGCTGACGGGCCTTGGCGCGGCTATCCTGCTCAACAACGGCACGAACCTCATCTTCGGCACCATCTCCTTTGTCACCAACGCGGCGGGCAGCATCCTGCAGCTGGCGGTTTCGCTGGACTACTCGGTGTTCCTGATCCACCGCTTTGCGGAGTGCCGGGCTGAAAACCCGGATGCCAGCCCGGAGGAGTGCATGGTGGATGCCCTGTGCAGATCCACCGGCTCCATCCTGTCCAGTGGCCTGACCACCGTCATCGGCTTTCTGGCACTGGTGCTCATGCAGTTCCAGATCGGCCCGGATCTGGGCCTTGCGCTGGCAAAGGGCGTGGTGCTGAGCCTTGTCACCGTGTTCACCTTTATGCCCGCGCTCACGCTGGCAGCGTATCAGTGGATGGATAAGACCCACCACAGGCCCCTGCTGCCCAGCTTTGACAAGTTTGGCCACTTTGTGGCCCGCATCATGCTGCCCATGGCGCTGGTGCTGGTCATTCTGATGGTGCCCAGCTATCTGGCCTCCAACTCGAACCAGTATTACTACGGTGCCGCCCACATGTTTGGCGAGAACACCCGTCTGGGTGCGGACACCGCCGCCATCGAGGAGACCTTTGGCCGCAGCGACACCTACGTTGTACTGGTGCCGGAGGGCGACACTGCCACGCAGCAAAAGCTTTCGGATGCATTGCACGCCATCCCGGAGGTGACCGGCATCCTTTCCTATGTGGACAACGCAGGCGCGTCCATTCCGCCGGAGTTCGTGCCCGGGGATACGCTGGGGCTGTTGGTCTCCGGCGGCTACACCCGCATGGTGCTTACGGTGGATGCCGACACCGAGGGCGATGGGGCCTTTGCGCTGGTGGAGCGGGTGCGCGCCACGGTGCAGCAATATTACCCGGACAATTATTATCTGGCCGGTCAGGGCGTGAGCACCTATGACCTGATGGACACCATCACGGCCGACATGGTCAAGGTGAACCTGCTGGCCATCGGCGCAGTATTCCTGATCCTGCTCCTCATGAAGCGCCAGCTGCTTTTGCCCATCATTCTGGTGCTCAGCATCGAGACCGCCATCTGGATCAATCTGGCCATCCCGTACTTCCGGGGCCAGTACGTGTTCTACATTGCCTATCTCATCATCAGCTCGGTGCAGCTGGGTGCTACGGTGGATTACGCCATCCTCTTCTCCGACCGCTATCAGGAGTTCCGCGAGACGCTGGGCCGCAAAGAAGCCGTTGCGGCCACGGTGTCCGCCGTGACCACCTCGGTCAGCACCACCGGCAGCGCCATGGCGGTGGTGGGCTTCCTGATGGGAGCCATTTCCACAAACCAGCTGCTGGGCCAGCTGGGCAATTTTCTGGGCGTGGGCAGTCTGGTGTCGCTGGCCATCGTGCTTTCGGCACTGCCGGGCTTTTTGTATCTGGCCGACCCGCTCATTATAAAAAAGAAAAAACAGCCGAAGGAGGCTTGACCGAGATGAAACATCGATTTGTGCGCCGGGTGTCGGCGCTGGCGCTGGCAGGCTGCCTGCTGGCGGGCAGCAGTCTGCCAGCTTTTGCAGCAGCCTCCGCTGCCAAGGAAGAGGTCATTTATGCAAATCTTACGGCCTCCGGTGCTGTGACCGGCGTGTACGCCGTGAACAGCTTTTCCGTGCAGGCGGGGGACACTGTTGCGGACCACGGCAGCTACACTGCCGTGCGCAACATGACCACGAGCGATGCCGTGGAGCAGAGCGGCGATACGGTCACGGTGCATGTGACCGAGGACGGCAAGCTCTATTATGAGGGCACCATGGACGCCGCCACGGCCCTGCCATGGGTGGTAAAGCTGACCTATACGCTGGACGGGGCAGAAATCAGCCCCGACGAGCTGGGCGGCAAAAGCGGTGCCCTTTCCATCCGGCTGCAGGTGGGCCGCAACCCGGACTGCACCGGCAGCTTTTTTGACGACTACGCGCTGCAGGTGACCATGAGTCTGGATACCGGCCTTGCCCGGAACATCAGCGCGCCGGGCGCTACGGTGGCGAATGTGGGCAGCAAAAAGCAGCTTTCCTACATCCTGCTGCCGGGCGCGGACAGCGATGTGACCGTCACTGCCGATGTGACGGATTTTGCCATGGACGCCGTTTCCCTGAACGGCGTGCGGCTGAACCTGAACCTCGACCTCGGGGATATGGACCTGACCGGGATGCTGGAACAGCTGCAGAGCGGTTCCGTGCAGCTGGACGATGGTGCCAACGCGCTGGCAGACGGCATTGCGCAGGTGCAGGCGGGCATCGACACCCTGAACGGCAATTCCGGTGCCTTGACCGGCGGCTCAGCCCGGGTGCGTGCCGCACTCACCCAGATGCAGACCGCGCTGAACGGCATCTCGGCCTCCACCGACGAGCTGAACACCCTGCTGGATGCCTCTACCCAGATCCGGGACGGCATTGCCCGGCTGGATGAGGGCGCGGCACAGCTGGAGCAGCAGGTGAGCTTTGAAGCCTACAAGGCCATCCTGAAAGAGAACGGCCTTGACCTTGACGTGGTAAAGGATGGCAATGCCAAGGCCATCCAGCAGCTGCAGGGCATGGTGTGGATGATGCCGCAGCTCAAGGATATGATCCTGCTTTTGCAGGGGTCTACGGCCAACATCGATGCCATGCAGACCTATCTCGACACCGTGAACGGCGGAATTGCCCAGCTGCACGAGGGCAGCAGCACCCTGAACGGCAGCTACGGCGAGTTTGATGCCGGGGTGCGTCAGCTGGCCGGTGTGCTTACTGGGATGCTGGGCAATCTCTCGGTGCTCACCGACGGCGTGAACCAGCTTGCCGCCCAGTACGTCCAGTTGGACGACGGCCTGAACGCCTACACCGACGGTGTAGCCCAGCTGAAGGCGGGCGTTGCGCAGCTGGCGGAGGGTGCATCGCAGCTGACCGGCGGCACCGGTGAGCTGCGCAGCAGCGTTTCCGGCATCGACATGGGTGCCCAGCTGGACAGCCTGCTGAACAGTCTTTCCGGCGGCGGGGAGGTGCAGAGCTTCACCTCGGCAGAGAACACCGAGGTGGGCGCGGTGCAGTTTGCGTTGCAGACCACTGCCATCACGGCCCCGGCCCCGGCTGCCCAGCCGGAACCGGCAGCTGTGACCCTGACCTTCTGGCAGAAGCTGCTCAAGCTGTTTGGGCTGTATAAAGGCTGATTTTTATGATACGGGGGATGCTTCCCGCACAGAGAGTGGTCGCGTGTTTAAAGTTTGATGCCTTTTGCAAAATGCATCGCCGCCGGGTATGTTCTCTTTTGCGTGCCAAAAGAGAACCAGAAAGGACGGCGGTGCCCGCAGGGCATGAAAGCCCCAGTGGGGCTTTTAAGCCGCAGACCGGTTTGCGTAGCAAATACCGCGCGTTCAGCGCGGCAAGGTCTCCGCTACTTTCGAGGCGCGGGAGGCGGCGGGTTGCGGCTCCCTGCGTCTGCTTTGTGCCTTGGACGGCACTCGCATTCTGCAGGCCGCTGCCCCAACAGCTCCTCCCTGTTTCGGCCACTGGCCGCGGTCGTCGCCGTTGCAAACTAGGGGCTGCACGCCCCTAGTAACCCCAAAGAAGATGGGCTCCATACAAAAAATCCAAGCCGCTCCGCTAAAGGATTTTTTGTGTTCCGCCGATTTCAAGGCCCCTCAGCCGCTGCTGCGGCAGCTCCCCGCAGGGGAGCGGGCGCGCTCGTAAGCTTTGTACTCGAGCCAGTAACTTTGCCGCCCAGTCCTCTCCCGCGAAAAGCGAAAGCCGGAAAATCCGTAGATTTTCCGGCTTTCTTTCTATAAAAATAATCGTTCCGCTAAAGATGCCCAGAGCGAAGCGGAGGGCATTTTAAATCGTTTTGCGAACATCATTCAAAATGGTATTCCACCAGTTCGCAGTTTTTGATGCCCGCAGCTGCGTATTCCTCGTTGGTCATATCGTAGAAATAGGACTGCACCACCCGGGCGATGCCGTTATGGGCCACCAGCAGATAGGTCTTGCCGGTGTCGGCCTTCAGCTCGTCCAGCAGGTTGTAGATGCGCTGGGCCAGCTGCATCATGCTCTCGCCGCCGTCGTAGCGGTCGGCGAAGTGGGTCTTGGAAACGCGGAACTCGCCGCCGTTGCGGGGCGTGCCCTCGTATTTGCCAAAGCACTGCTCCCGCAGGCGCGGCTCACACCGGGCGGGCAGGCCGGTGGCCTCGGCAATGGCCATGGCGGTGTCGGCGGCGCGGGACAGGGGAGAGTACAGGATCTCATCGATGTGCACCCCGCTGGCTTTGACGGCTTCGCCCAGCTTCCGGGCCTGCTGGCGGCCCCGCTCGGTGAGGGGGCTGTCGGTCATGCCGCAGATCTTGTTTTCAACGTTCCAGACGGTCTCTCCGTGGCGGGTAAAATAAAGCGTATGCATGGGTGGCTCCTTACTGGTCGTATCCCGCCTCGATCTCGCGGATGCGGGTGTAGAAAAAGTCGTTGGCAGGGGTGGGCATCCCGTACTTCTTGGCCCGCTGGCGCACCACACCGGCAAACTCCTCCACCTCGGTGGGGCGCTTTGCCAGCACATCCTGCCGCATGCTGGGCATGCCCTCGGGGTTAAAGGTGGGCATCATGGCGTCGATGAATCTCACATCGTTGTCCGGCGGCAGGGGCACGCCCTCAAGGTTCGCCAGCCGGATGACCTCCTGCATGGCCGCGCGCATCATGTCCTGTGCTTCGCCGGGCTGGCGCAGGCCGCCGTAGGGCTGGTCAAAGGCGGCTGCGGCCTGATTCAGGCCGTCATTCACCATCAGCTTGTTCCACTGCTTGTAAAGGATATCCCCACAGGGCTCGTTGGCAATGCCGCACTCGTCCAGATAGTCAGCCACGGCCTGCACACGGTCGGTCATTTCGCCGCTGCGCTCACCGAACTGGATCTTGCCCGCCTGATTGAACACCAGCGTGCGCCCGGTGCGGGTGGCGTCCATGCCGATGGCAACGCTCCACAGGGTGTGGCCGGGATAGGCTGCGTCAATGTGCTCCTCGCTGGTGATGCCGTTCAGCACGCTGAGGATCACGGTGTCCGGCCCTACGAACTTTGCAATGTCCTGAATGGCCTGTTCCAGCACCGTAGCCTTGACGGCCACCAGAAGCAGGTCTACCGGTTTGCCCTCGGCAGGGGTGACGTAAGAGAACTTGCATTCTTCGCCGTTACAAACGACCGGTTCGGCAGAGTAGCGGGCAATGCGGTCCTCATCGGCAATGACCTGCACGCCGGGCATTTTGCGCCCGAACAGGATGCCCAGTGCGCCCAGACCGATCAGGGCCGAAGTTTCGATCTTTTTCATAAGTTCCTCCTGCATTTTATGCTTTTTTCAGTGTGCCGTCTGCGGTCAGGACGACCATGCTGCCCTCGTCGATGCCTAGGCGGGTGAGCTCTTTGTCCGGGTAGGGCAGGGTGCGCCGCTCCCCGGCGGGATCGGCCAGCGTGACATCACACAGCACCGGCTGACCGGCGGGCAGCTCCTCGCAGCCATACATCTGCTCTTCAATGCGCAGAACGCGGTAGGTAGTCTCCATAGCAGCTAAACTCCTTTTTATAAATACAGCATTTTTATTATAAAGCTCTGCGCGGAGCGCGTCAACCGCATTTGGCTTGACAGCCGGCCGCCCGGCTTGATAAAATAGGAATGATTTTTGGAACAGGGGGTAGTCACATGAATATTACGGAACTGCGTTATCTGGTGGCCATCCGCAAGTGGGGCTCCGTGAGCGCGGCGGCAAAGCAGCTGTATGCGGCCCAGCCCAATGTGAGCAAGGCGCTCAAGAATCTGGAAGAGGAATACGGCATCCGCATCTTTGAGCGCTCGTCCACCGGCATGATCCCCACCGAACAGGGACGGCATTTTATCCGGCAGGCAGAGCGGGTGCTGGACGAGGTGGACCGGCTGGATCTGGATGCCCGCAGCCGGCAGAGCAGCTGTGCGGAGCTGCGGGTGGTGCTGCCCCACGCCACCTATGCTTCCTACGCGACGGTGGATTTTTTGCAGCAGATGGCAGACAGCCAGCAGCTGCGGGTGCATATCCGGGAATCCGGCTCCATGGAAGCGCTGGACCATGTACTGCGGCGGGGCTATCATCTGGCCCTGCTGCGCTACGCGGAGGAGGATGAGGATTATTACCGCCGCTACTGCGACCGTCACGGCCTGCACCGGGAGCCGGTGATGGAGTTTGAATACCGGCTGCTGACCAACCGCGAAGGCCCGCTGGCAAAGTGCGAGGTGACCGATATCACCCAGCTGAACAGCTATATGGAGGTCCTGCACGGTGATTTCCAACTGCCCGGCGGCGAGGACAGCGGCCTGCGCTGGCATACGAACCCGAACCGCCGCATCCATGTGTATGAGCGGTGCAGCCAGTTCTCCATCCTGCAGAACCTGCCCAATGCCTATATGTGGGCGTCGCCCATGCCCCGGCGGGCGCTGGAGCAGTATCATCTGGTGCTCAGGAAATGCCCGGCCCAGCGCCAGCGCATGAAGGATGTTCTGGTCTATCCGGACAGGGGGACCCTGCGCCCGGAAGAGCAGACCTTTGTGCAGCTGCTGCACAAGCAGGCGGCGCTGACCGTGAAATGACCGCCGAAACCGGTTAAGAACTGGCAAAATATCGGAATGCGGAAAAACCGGAAAGCAAAGGAATTTGGCCGACAGCCGCAGCGCTTTATGCGCTGCGGCTGTCTTTTTGCTGATAAATCGAGCGAAAAAGAGACGAAACATCGGCTAAAAAACTTTGCGGCTATATGGTCTTTGATATGCCCCCATACCAGAAGCATATTATCACTTTTATGAAAAATATGTTAACATAGACCTAGAAAGCTGGCCGGGATGGATGGAAAATATGGAAAATGTTTCCATAATTCCGGCACAAAGAAAAAGGAGGTTTCTGGTATGATCAGTTTCTTACTCTGTCTGGCGATCCTGATCGTGGGCTACTTTGTCTATGGTAAGATCGTGGACAACACCTTCGGCCCGGACGACCGCGAAACGCCTGCTGTGCGCATCAATGACGGTGTGGACTACGTTGTGATGCCCCAGTGGAAGCTGTTCCTCGTTCAGCTGCTGAACATCGCCGGCCTTGGCCCCATCTTTGGTGCCATGCAGGGCGCATTGTGGGGGCCTGTGGTGTTCCTGTGGATCACCTTCGGCACCATCTTTGCAGGCGGCGTGCACGACTACTTCTCCGGCATGATGAGCGAGCGCAACGACGGCGCTTCCATCGCCGAGATCACCGGCAAGTACTTAGGCCCTGTGATGCAGAACGTCATGCGCGTGTTCTCGGTGGTGCTGCTCATCATGGTGGGTACTGTGTTCGCGGTGGGTCCCGCAGGCCTGATCGTGGAGCTGTGCAGTCAGAGCGGCGCTTCCGGCGTGCTCACCTCGCTGCTGTTCTGGCTCATCATTATTCTGGTGTACTACTTTATTGCAACCTTTATCTCCATTGATGCCGTCATTGGCAAGATCTACCCCATCTTTGGCATCTGCCTGATCATCATGGCCATCGGTGTCATCTTCGGCATCTTCACCAATCCCGCCTACACCATCCCGGAGATCTGGGATCACTTTGGCAGCATGCATCCGTCGGGCACTCCCATCTGGAGCTTCATGTTCATCACGGTGGCCTGCGGTGCGATCTCCGGCTTCCACTCCACCCAGTCGCCTCTGATGGCACGCTGCATGAAGAGTGAGAAGCAGGGCCACTTCGTGTTCTACGGCGCAATGGTCTGCGAGGGCGTTATCGCTCTGATCTGGGCCGCTGCTGGCTGCAGCCTGTACGAGGTGACCGGCGGCCTGAACACCGGTCTGGCCGAAGCACTGGCCATGGGCCAGTCCAAGGCTATTTATGATGTCTGCTCCAAGACCATGGGCGGCGTGGGCATCGCACTGGCAATGGTCGGCGTTGTGGTGTGCCCCATCACCTCCGGCGATACCGCATTCCGCTCCGCCCGTTTGACTCTGGCCGACTGGCTCAAGATCGATCAGGACAGCTACGCAAACCGCCTG
>NZ_QVGS01000010.1:0-344 GCF_003603005.1 Faecalibacterium sp. AF27-11BH | reverse complement strand
GCCGAGGCTCTGGCTGCTGGTCAGTCTGCTGCCATCTACGACGTGTGTGCAAAGACCATGGGCGGCATTGGCATTGCTCTGGCAATGATCGGCGTTGTCATCTGCCCCATCACCTCCGGCGATACCGCGTTCCGTTCCGCTCGTCTGACTCTGGCCGACTGGCTCAAGATCGATCAGGACAGCTACGCAAACCGCCTGAAGCTCTGTGTTCCTGTGCTGGGCGTTGGTGCTTTCCTGGGCATCGGCAACGCACTGGGCTTCATCAACTACACCGTGATCTGGCGCTACTTCAGCTGGACCAACCAGACGCTGGCCATGATCGTTCTGTGGGCTGCATCCATGTA